>JANPJI010000232.1:0-5674 GCA_031425425.1 Rubricoccaceae bacterium | reverse complement strand
GGCGATGATGCCGATCATGATGATCAGCGAGATGCCGTTGCCGATGCCCTTCTCGGTGATGCGCTCGCCGAGCCACATCACGAAGAGCGTCCCGATGGTGAGGCAGATCACGGTCGTGACCATGAAGTACTCCTGCGGGATCACGATCGCCTGCCCGCTCGTGGACTGGAGGTTGATCGCGTAGCCGATGGACTGGAGCAGCGTGATGCCGATGGTCCCGTAGCGCGTGAGCTGCGTGATCTTCTGCCGTCCGTCTTCCCCCTCCCGCTGGAGCTTCTGGAAGTACGGGACGACCGCGCCCATCAGCTGGATGATGATGCTCGCGGTGATGTACGGCATGATGCCGAGCGCGAACACGCCGGCCCGGAAGAAGGCCCCGCCCACGAACAGGTTGAACAGCCCGAAGAGGCCGCCTTGGTTGCCCGAATCGTCGGTGAGGGTCGCCAGCGTCGTCGCGTCGATGCCCGGGAGGGTCACGTAGGACCCGAGCCGGTACACGACGAGGACGCCGAGCGTGAAGAGGATCCGCTGCCGGAGCTCGTGGATCTTCCAGATGTTGCGGATGCTGTCGCCGACCGATGCCATCGTTGTGGGTGCAGGGTGCGAGAGACGCCTCGCGGGCCGCACAGGCGGCCCGCCGAGTCGGCTCCTAGTCGACGACGGTTGCGGTGCCGCCGGCGGCCTCGATCTTCTCCCTGGCTGACGCCGAGAAGGCGTGCGCGTGTACGGTCAGGGCAGACGTGAGGACGCCGTCGCCGAGGACCTTCACACGGCCGTTCTTGCCGCCGATGCCGTGCTCGCGGAGCACGTCGGGCGTGATGCTGGTGCCAGCGTCGAGCGTGCCAGCGGCGACGAGCTGGGACAGGCGCCCGAGGTTGACCGGGTCGTAGGCGACGCGGCCGCGGTTCTTGAACCCGTACTTCGGGACGCGGCGCTGGAGCGGCATCTGGCCGCCCTCGAACCACGTCGGAACGCCACCGCCGGAGCGGGCCTTCTGGCCCTTGTGCCCCTTGCCGGCGGTGCCGGCGGAGCCGGAGCCCTCGCCGCGGCCGACGCGCTTCTTCTTCTTTGTCGACCCCGGTGCCGGGGTCAGATTGCTGAGGTCCATTCTTCTGGGAGTGCTAGAAACGCCCGGTCCCGGCAGACGACGGCCGGAGGGCTCGCGTCGCGGCCGGGACGGACTCGCGTGGACGCGCCGCTGAGCGGCGCACAGACGGGTAAAGATAGGCCGGGAGGCCGGGAGGGGCCGGAGGAGCCGGAGTGCCTTTTGCGTGAAGCACCTGGCCGTCGCGACTACGCCTCCTCAACCGTGACGAGGTGCTGCACCTTCGTCACCATGCCACGGATCTGAGGCGTCGCCTCGTGTTCCACGGTCTGGTGCATCCGACGGAGGCCGAGGGCTACCATCGTCCGCTTCTGGTCGCCCGGCATCCGGATGATGCTTCGGGTCTGCGTAATCTTGAACGTCGCCATGGGAGATTCGGAAGGGGGCCAGTGGACAGTGGCAGACGGACGGGGCCAGAGGCTGACTGCCACTGGCCACCGCCGACTGGCCACTGGCCCTTCTAGCCCTGAAAGACCTGCTTGAGAGTGATGCCGCGGCGGGCCGCGACCTCGGCCGGGTCCTGGAGCTGACGGAGCGCCGCCATCGTCGCGCCGACCTGGTTGTGCGGGTTGGAAGAGCCCTGGCTCTTGGAGAGCACGTTCCGGATGCCAGCGCACTCGAGGACTGCGCGGACGCCGCCGCCGGCGATGACCCCGGTACCGTCCGAGGCGGGCTTGAGGAGCACGTCGCCGGCGTCCTGCTTGCCGCGGACGGCGTGCGGGATGCTGCCCTTCTCCGTCACCGGGATGGCGAACATGTTCTTCTTGGCGTCCTCGGTGCCCTTCGAGATCGCGTCTGCGACCTCGTTGGCCTTGCCGAGGCCCTGCCCGACCTTGCCCTGCCCATCACCGACGACGACGACGGCGTTGAACGAAAAGCGCCGGCCGCCCTTGACGACTTTCGAGACGCGGTTGATCGCGACGAGCTTCTCGACGAGGTTGGACTGGTTGGCGTCGCCGCCGTCGCGGCGGTCGTTGCGCCGACCACCGCCCTGTCCGCGTCCGGCACCGCCGGGTCCGCCCGGACCGCGACCGCCGCCGGGGCCACCCTGGCCACCGGGGCCGCCCGGTCCGGGGCCGCCGGGGCGGCCGCCACGCTGGGGGCCGCCCGGTCCGGTGCCGCCGCGGGAGTTCTGCTGCTGAGCCATTGGAGTACGCCGCGTCTGTACGCGGCCGGTGTGGGTTAGAACAGGAGGCCGCCGGCGCGAGCGCCTTCTGCCAGTGCCTTCACGTTGCCGTGGAAACGGTAGCCGCCGCGGTCGAACACGACCGTGCCGACGCCGGCCTCCTTGGCGCGCTCGGCGAGCCGCTGGCCGACCGCCTTCGAGGCGTCGACGCCTGTACCGGCGAGATCGCCCTCGCGCGTGTTGGCCGCGGCGAGCGTGTGCCCCGAGGCGTCGTCGATGAGCTGGGCGTAGATGTGCTTGTTCGAGCGGAACACGCTCAGGCGTGGGCGCTGCTCGCTGCCCGTCACCTTGGCCCGAATGCGGCGCCGGATGCGGGCGCGCTGAGCCGTCTTGGTTGCTGTCTTGGCCATCGTCGGTGTGCAGTGGAGCCCGACGGGAGTCGCCGTCGGGCCTGTGCGGTAATCCCGGCCGGCGCGAAGCGCCGGACGCGGGCAGAAAGGTTAGCGGGCGGCCGTCTTGCCGGCCTTGCGGCGGACGAACTCGTCCGAGTAGCGGATGCCCTTGCCCTTGTAGGGCTCCGGCGGCCGGAGGGCGCGGATCTTGGCCGCGACCTGGCCGACGAGCTGCTTGTCGATCCCCTCGATGACCACGCGCGGGCTCTGGCCGCGGACCGTCGTCGCCGATACGTCGATGCCGTCCGGGGGGAGGAAGTAGATCGGGTGCGAGAATCCGAGCGCCATCTCGAGAATGCCGTTGTTGACCTCGGCGCGGTAGCCGACGCCGATCACTTCGAGCTCCTTCTTGAAGCCGGTCGAGACGCCCTCGATCATGTTGGCGACGAGCGACCGCGTGAGGCCGTGGAGCGCGCGGTGGCGCTTCTGGTCCGTCGGGCGCGTGACTTCCCAGCCGTCCTCGCCCTCACCGAACGAGATGTCGGGGTCGGCGGAAAGCGTCAGCTCCCCCTTCGGCCCCTTCACGACGACGTGGTTCTTGTCCGACACCGATACCGTGACGCCGGCCGGCGTCGGGATCGGGAGTTTTCCGATTCGAGACATTGGAGTAGCGCGGAGCGCCGGTGCGGAGCGCTGGCTCTAGTTGACGATGGCGAGGACTTCGCCGCCGATGCCGGCGCGGCGAGCCTCCTTGTCGGTCATCACGCCCTGGCTCGTCGAGACGATGGCGATGCCGAGACCGTTCATGACGCGCGGGAGGTCCGCAGCGCCGACGAACCGGCGGAGGCCGGGCTTCGAGACGCGGTCGATCCGCTGGATAACCGGCTTGCCACCGCGCATGTACTTCAGGTACACGCGGATGAGGCCCTGCTTATCGTCCTCAATGTTGACGTAGTCCTTGACGTAGCCCTTGTCGAGGAGGATCTGCGAGATGGCGCGCTTGAGCTTGGACGCGGGCACGTCCACGTGCGGGTGGCGGGCCTTCTGCGCGTTGCGGATCCGGGTCAGGAAGTCCGCGACGGGGTCTGAGATTGCACTCATTGGGTTCTTCGGTCGGTTTGGCTCAAGGCCACCTGACCGCTAGAGGAAAGAAAACTCGGTTTGTGTTCTGAGAATGACAGAAACGCCAGACCTCAAACCACTCCCCTACCAGGACGACTTGCGGATGCCGGGGATCTTGCCGTCGAGAGCCATCTCGCGGAAGACGTTGCGGCACAGGCCGAACTTGCGGAGGTAGCCGCGGGGGCGACCCGTAAGGGCGCAGCGGTTGTGGAGCCGGACCGGGCTCGCGTTGCGGGGCAGCTTCTGGAGTTCCTCGTAGTTGCCGTCTTTCTTGAGCTGCGCGCGCCGTTCGGCGTACTGCTCGACGACCTTGCGGCGCTTGTTCTCGCGGGCGATGACGCTCTTCTTGGCCATGGGGTTAGGCTTCCTGGGTTTCGCGACGGACGAACGGCATGCCGAAGGAGCGGAGGAGCGCCTGCGCCTCCTCATCCGTCTGCGCCGTCGTGACGAAGGTGATGTCGAGCCCGGAGATGCGCGCGACCTGGTCGATGACGATCTCGGGGAAGATGATCTGCTCCTTGACGCCGAGCGTGTAGTTGCCGCGGCCGTCGAACGAGCGGTCCGGCACGCCCTTGAAGTCGCGGACGCGCGGCAGCGCGAGCGTGATCAGGCGGTCCAGAAACTCCCACATCCGGTCGCCCCGGAGCGTCACCGCCACGCCGACGGCCATCTGCTCGCGGAGCTTGAAGTTGGAGATCGACTTGCGCGCGAGGCGCGTCGACGGCTGCTGCCCGGTGATCGTGCGGACCTCCGTGATGGCGTCGTCGAGGATCTTCTTGTTCTGCGACGCCTCGCCGACGCCCTTGTTGACGACGATTTTCGTCAGCCGGGGGACCTGCATGACGTTGGCGTATCCGAACTGCTCCAGCAGCGCGGGCACGACCTCGTCACGGTAGCGGGTTTTGAACCGCGGGGTGTAGTTCTCCATTCGAGTGGGGCCCGAGGGCCAGGGTCGTCGAGCGGGCCGGTCGCCGGGGCGAGGGCGGCCCGCCTCGTGGACGGGTTCGGGGCGGCCGGAGCCGCCGGGGATTAGCGGTCGAGCTCCAGGCCGGTCGTCTTGGCGACGCGCACCCAGCGGCCCTTCCCGGTCGTCGGGTCGGTGACGAGCTTGCGCCCGACGCGCGTCGGCTTGCCGTTGCTGTCGACCGGGAGCACGTTCGAGGCGTGGATCGGGCGCTCGGCCTCGATCCGGCCTCCGTTCGGGTTGGCCTGGTTCGGCTTCGTGTGCTTGTAGCGCACGTTGACGCCCTCGACCAGCACGCGCTCCTTGTCGCGGTAGACCTTGAGCACGCGCGCCTGGTGGCCCTTGGGCCGGTCCATCGCGAGCGCCTCGGAGCTCGTGATCGCCTTCGTCAGAGCGACGATGTCGCCCTTCTTGACGTGCAGCTTCTTCTGCTTGTTCTTGGTGCGGGGCATCGGCTTAGAGGACTTCGGGTGCGAGGGAGACGATGCGCATGAACTGGCGCTCGCGGAGCTCACGGGCGACGGGGCCGAAGATGCGTGTCCCGCGCGGCTCGTCCGAGTCGTTGAGAAGCACGGCGGCGTTCTCGTCGAAGCGGATGTAAGAGCCGTCCGAGCGGCGGTACTCCTTCTTGGTCCGCACGACGACGGCCTTGGAGACGTCGCCCTTCTTCACGTTGCCGCCGGGGATCGCGTTCTTGACGCTCACCACGATGCGGTCGCCGACACGGGCGTAGCGGCGGCCGGAGCCACCGAGCACGCGGATGCAGAGCACCTGCTTGGCCCCGCTGTTGTCGGCGACGTTGAGCCGGGATTCTTGCTGAATCATGGGTTCTCAGTCTGTGCGCCTCTCGTTGACGAGAGACAGCGGGTGATTAGCGGGCGCGCTCGACGACCTCCACGAGGCGCCAGCGCTTCGTCTTGGACAGCGGGCGTGTCTCCTGGATACGGACCGTGTCGCCTTCGCCG
>JANPJI010000231.1:0-1623 GCA_031425425.1 Rubricoccaceae bacterium | reverse complement strand
CGGGCCAACTCGCCGCCGCGATGGGCAATGCGGGCGAGGTCGTGGCCGTGGAAAAGGTCCGCGAGCGGTTTTTCCGCCTCCGCGCCAACGTGGCCGCGCAGGGCGTAACGAATGTCCGCCCGCGCCTCGGGTCCGGCACGGCCGTCGCCCACACGGACCCCGAGGCCTTCGACCGCGTGCTCCTCGACGCGCCGTGCTCGACCGAGGGCCGCTTCCGCGTGGACACGCCCGCCACGACGGCCTACTGGAGCCCGCGCAAGATCAAGGAGATGCGCGCCAAGCAGGGCCGCCTCCTCTACGCGGCCGTCCAGGCCCTGCGCCCCGGCGGGACGCTCGTCTACTCGACATGCACGTTCGCGCCCGAGGAGAACGAGGGCGCGCTGGCCAAGATGCTCAAGACGTTCGGCGACCGCGTCGAGGTCGTCCCGGTGGAGAGCCTAGATGCGGACCGTCTCGGGGCGGCCGGCGGGCCGCGCGTCCGGCCGGGGATGGCGGAGTGGGACGGCCGCGCGTTCCCCGAACAGGTCCGCCATGCGCGGCGCGTGCTCCCGGACGGCCGCTTCGAGGCGTTCTTCGTCGCCCGCGTCGTGAAGCACGAGACGACGCTGAGGGCATAAGCGAAAGGCCCCGCCGCGACACGCGCGACGGGGCCTCCGCAGGTCCAAGCGGACGCTCTACCGGACGACCGTCACGCGCTCGCTGACCGTGAACGACTCGCCCGCGGCGCGGACGACGTATACGCCAGAGGGCAGACCGACGGCCGACACGCGGACCGCGACGGCCGCACCGGATGCCACCGGGCCGTCGTGGAGGACGGCCACGCTGCGCCCGAGCAGGTCCAGAACCTCGACGCGCACGTCCTGCGTGCGGTCTACGCTCAGCGCCATCGTCGTCGCGACGACGAACGGGTTCGGTCCGGCGACGGTCAGGCTCGCCACGCCGCCGTCGGCTGTCGTCTCCGTCGCGACGCCGCCGGGGAGGACGAAGCTGGCCGTGCCGTCGTTGGGGGTCGCCGTCGAGCCCTGGCTGGCCCCCTCGCCGACGCCGCGGCCGGCGAAGGCGCGCCAGATCGACGCGTAGTGCATCCCCTCTCCGGGCCGCGCCGGGTCTGGGTAGAGCAGGCGGTCCGCGGCGAGGATGCCGTCGCGGCCGCTCACGAAGCCGGGGGTACACGCGGTCAGCTTGAGCCCGGTCGCGTAGAGGTTCAGCGCGATCTGGTTGCCGGCCGTGCCCTCGGCGTTGTAGATGTCCGGCGAGAAGCCGTGGGCGGCGATGAGGTTCCACGTCATGTCCCACATGGCCGACGACCACACGAAGCCGACGCCGTGCGGGATCGACAGCGCGCGCGCGCCCGTGCCGCCGGCGCCCGAGATGACGTCCTGGTAGGTGTAGTCGTTCACGGCGAAGCTCGTCGAGTACGGCGCCGGGCGGATGCCGCTGCCGTCGTTCGGCTGGAACTCGAGGTACGTCCCGACGCCGCGGCGCTGCGCGCCCGTGTCGCCGGGGCGCTGCGTGAGCATCAGGCCGATGTAGTCGGACCAGCCCTCGCCCATCTGCTCGCCGTTGCCGAGGCACGACGTGCTGGACGAGGCGGCGATGAGGCGGTTCGAGATGCCGTGGCCG
>JANPJI010000230.1:0-3859 GCA_031425425.1 Rubricoccaceae bacterium | reverse complement strand
CCAGGAAGGTGCCCGCGGCGTCGAACGTCGCCACGGCGTTGGCATTGGCCCCGTTGGCCGACGTCGCGTAGAGCGTCCCACCTTCGACCGTGCACCCGCGGACGTTGTCGAGAAGCGCGTTGTTGGCTCCGCCGGCCGGGGCGAAGACGCCCTCGGGCACGCCGGCGCTGGTGTAGCGGAACGCGACGTCAGAGATCTGGTCGCACACGAGCAGGCCCTGGCCGTCCACGTCCTGGAAGGCGTTGGTGGGCGTGCTCAGGCCCGCGTTGTCGGTCAGGAACGCGGCCGAGATCAGGTCGCCGGTGGTCGCGTTGAGCAGCACCACGTTGTCGTTGGTGGACTCGGGCACGACGAGGACGAGCGCGCCTCGCGCCAGGTCGAGGCGCGGATCGGCGACGGCGACCGCCGCGCTCGCCACCCCGGCGTCGGTCCCGGCGGCCTCGGCGCGGGCCGCCTCGGCGGCCGACTGGGCGGTGGAGGCCGGCGCGGCGGTGAGGGCTACCGTAACGAGGAAGGAGTGGAGCCAGATGCGCATCGTGGGGGGGAGAGTGGGAGGCCCTCAGAGTACGATCCGTCTGGAGAAGCCGCCCACGGGCAGGCAGATACGGAAGCGCCCTGCTCCCGGAACGGGGGCAGGGCGCTCGGTGCGGCAGGCCGCCCGTCAGGAGGTCACTCGGTCGTCGTGACGGTCGTGCCGCCGTCCGGACTCGTCGTGATGTCGACGTCGGTGCCTCCATCCGCGTCGGCCGTCGAGGTGTCGGTGCGGAGCAGGAAGAACCAGACGAGGGCGAGGATCGCGAGGATGGCCACGACGGCGACGACGGCGGTCGAGCCGCTGGAGCGGGTGGTAGAGTCAGCCATTGGGGAAAGGGGTCGAGGATGGAGGGCCGGCTAGGCCGGAGAGCCCCTTTGAGGCCTGGACCCTCCGGGCGGTTCCTTCCGGCCTGTTCGGGATATGTGGAACGAAAAACGCCGGCCCTCCCGAGGAGAGCCGGCGTTCGGAGGGGTCGGCGCGGTCCTAGCGGACGAGAGCGACCGAGCGCGTGGCCGTCGTGCCGCGGCCGTCCGTCGCGCGGATGAGGTAGAGGCCCGGCGAGAGCGAGCTCGCGTTGAGGCTGAGTGTGTACGTCCCCGGACGGAGCGTGCCGTTGTGGAGGAGCGCCACGCGCCGCCCGAGGGCGTCGTGGACGGCCACCGTCAGGTCGTCGGCCTCGTCGAGCGAGATCTCGAACCGGGTCGAGACCGTGAACGGGTTTGGGCGCGGGGCAGCAAGCCGGAACGCACGCGGCGTCTCGTCGAGCAGCTCGAGCCGGATAACCGGGTCCGGCGTGCCCCCGCCCGTGACAGCACCGGCCTGGAGCGGGGCGGCGAGGAGGGCGGCAGCGAAAAGGGCGTGGCGAAGGCGCATGACACGGTGGAGAGTCGAGGACAAGATCGGACAAACGAAGGCCCGGTTCAAGTCCCGACAGACAGAAGGTGCGTTTCGCTGGCTTTAACGTCGCCCGTTGAACGATGTTGCGCGCGACGGGGCACTGCGGCGTGCCCTCAGCGCGTGTGCGGGTCGCGAGCGATGGCCGGCGACAGCACGCTCGGGTGCTCACGGACGCCTCGGAGCCGGACGAGCGTCCCGAGCACGACCCCGGCGACGAACCCGCCGATGTGCGCCCCGTATGCGATCCCGCCCGTCTCGTCCGTGGCCGCGACGGCGCCGAACCCGTTCAGGAACTGCATGGCGATCCACAACCCGAGCACCAGGAACGCGGGCAGGGAGAGGACGATGAACAGGAAGAAGACGTGGACGCGGTTGCGTGGAAACAGGACGAGGTACGCTCCGAGGACACCCGAGATGGCCCCGGACGCGCCCAGGTTGGGGACGAGCCCGCCGGGGTCGGTCGCGACCTGTGCCACGGTCGCGGCGATCCCACTCCCGAGGTAGAACAGCAGAAACGGCCCCGCCCCGAAGCGGTGCTCGACGTTGTCGCCGAAGATCCAGAGGTAGAGCAGGTTGCCGCCGAGGTGGCCCCACCCACCGTGCATGAACATCGCCGAGATCATCGTGAGGTACACCAGCGGGGCCGGGCCGGGGCCGGGGCGCTGCGGGATGTCCGCAGGCGTGCGGACCTCCGCCGCCGGGTCCTCCTCGGGAATCGGGCGGGCGTTGACGAGGTCCTGGCCGGTCGTGATCTCCTGCGGGACGACGCTCCACGCGTACGTGAACGCTGGATCGGCCAGCTGGTAACCGAACACGAGCACGTTCAGGGCGACGAGCACGAGCGTGACGGCGGCGCGGCCGGAGAGGGAGCGGTCGTCGTCGCTGATCGGAAACAGCATCGCAGCAGACTACGCGTCGGCGCGCCCCTCTCCGGGCGCAATGTACTCGCCAGTCGGGCCGGGCTCGCCCTCGGCGGGCTCGTCGAAGAGGGCCGTCGCGGCGACGTCCTTGAGGTCTGCGGCTCCGCCGCGGTCGGCCCCGACGATCACGTTGTCGTCGTCGATGGTGCGCTCGACGGTCACCTGGAGGCGCATGAAGTCCTCGGCGCCGCCGCCGGGGCCGGCCTCCTCGCCGGAGAGCATGACGGTCTGGATGACGCGCCAGCCGTCGCCGACCGAGGCACCGACCTGTTGCATTCGCGACTCGTCGTCGGCGTCGGCGTTAACACTTACGATAAGGGTCTGCTGTTCGGTCGTCATGGGAGCGGGCTGGAAGAGGGGGCGCGGTGAACGCGGGTGTGGAGACAGGGTTCGCCGTGGCCTCCGCCGGCCTGTCCCGCATCCCACCTCAGACCTCCAGGGTTGCTGCTCGTCGCACCGTCTCAGTGTTGCGAGCACATTCTAGCGACTGGTCATCCCGGCCTTGAGCCGGGATACCTCGACCCGACGGCCCCCAGGCAACCCGGCAGCACGCCCTGGTCGAAGCAGTCAGGTGCCGTTTGTGTCGCGGCGCTCCCCGGCCTGGGTGCACCCGCACGGACGCTTCCGTCGGCCGGAATCGCCTCGGGCGGCGGGACCAGCGTTCGGCACCGTCGACGCAGTCGACCTCGACCTCGTCGATCCCTTCGCGATCCTCCAGGCGGCCCCTCTGCGCATGCTCAGCAGGCACAGTAGGCGGACTGGGAGTTCGGGACCCAGCCGGATGTGGTCCGAGCGTCGAAGCGCGGCAGGCGCTCGTGGTGGTCCGCTGAGACATCGTGAAGACCTGTGGAGGGGGCATCGCCATTGACGCGCGCCGCGGCGGGGCCGTATCTTGCCGGCCGACCGCGGAACTAGCTCAGTTGGTAGAGCGCAACCTTGCCAAGGTTGAGGTCGCCGGTTCGAGTCCGGTGTTCCGCTCCGGTGAAACGGCCCCTTCATGCGTGGAGGGGCCGTTTTCAGTTGTGCGTGGCAGTCGCCCGCGCGCAGGGTCGAGCGGGACGGCGGACTCACGCGGTGCTCGTGCGGCGTTCAGTTCCGGGCTTCGGCGACGCGTCGTTCCATTTTGGCCGCATGAACGTGCCCCGGCACCGAGCGGCACCGGCCATGGAAAGGACCTCGGCATCCGCACAACTCCCGCGGCTTCGTCCACCCCTTCTTCTCCAGCGTGATGAACAAGACCTACACCTCCCCCGTCCTCGTCGAGCTCGGCGCCGTCGAGGAGCTGACCGCAGCTCTCGGCGCGTCCCCGCGGCCGGACTTCTCCGTCTTCCCGCAGATCCCGGCCTCCACCGGCTCGTTCGACATCTGCCCGAACGGTCTCCCCGGCCAGTGCTAGGTCTTCGGACCTGACTACGGAAGCGAGGGGATTCGCGCCCCCGCACCCGCGCGTGCGGTGCGGGGGGGCGGCAGGTGGGGGCGCCCGGCGGCGCCGCGCCCGGGGGGACCC
>JANPJI010000229.1:0-2378 GCA_031425425.1 Rubricoccaceae bacterium | reverse complement strand
CGCGCTCGCCGCAGCAGTCGCCTCGGACGAGGCGGCGCGGCAGGGAGCCTTCTGGCCCTTCCACGACCGCCTCTTCGCTCATCCGCTCCGGCTCACCCCCGACGACCTCGTCGGCCACGCCGAGGCGCTCGGGCTCGACGGCGCGGCCGTCCGCGCGGCGCTCGCTGGGCCGGAGCGCACGGCGTCCGTGCTCTCCGCGAAGCGGGCGGGCGTCCGCTCCGGCGTCCGCTCCACGCTCAACCTGTACATCGACGGCGTGCTCTACGAGGACGAAGCGCTGGACGAGGCGCTCGCCGAGCACGTCATCCGTCCGCTCCGCGCCGACGCAAAAACGCCGGGCACCGCGAGGCACCCGGCGTAGATCAGCCGTGCGGGCCGTTCCAGGTCAGGCACGGCGCGCGCGGAGACGCTTCGCGGCGTAGCCCGCACCGGCGATCGCCAGAAGGCTCAGCCCTCCGTCGATCGGGACCGGCGGCGCGTCCGGCGGCGGCGGCGGCGGCACCAACTCGTCCGGCTGTGCCGAGCCGACCGGCGCGGAGCGGGATTCGAGCATCTCGCCGGACGAGCCGACCGACTCGGTGCTGCTCAGACGGTCCAGGTCGGAACCGGAGCTCTGGGTGGGTGCGGCCGACACCGCGACGGGGAGTGCGAGTGCGAGTGCGAGGACGGAGGAGCGGACGGGCATGGCCGAGGACGTTGTGGGGAGTGGTAGACTACGACACACGACTCGTCCGATGCTTGCGAAACCTTTAATCCTGAGGGAAACCCGTTCGCAGCAGTTCCGGCTGGCGGGTCGATCTGTACCGGCTGGCCCGCAACGGGTGATCAGACGCGGATCACGAGGCCGTCGTAGCCGAGCCGGACGCCGGGCGGCAGCAGCGCATCCCCCTCGGCGTGTGTCACCGCGTGCGTCATGTGAACCAGCCACGTCTCCCACGCGCCGACGTGCTGAGCCACCGTGCTTGCCTCGCCGAACGAGAGGTGCGTCGGGTGGGGCTCTGGGCGGAGCCCGTCGAGCACGAGCGCGTCGACCCCGCGGAGTGCCTCGACGGTCGCGTCCGGCACGGCGCTGACGTCCGTGAGATACGCGAAGGCCCCGATGCGGACGCCGACCACGCCCACGCCGCCGTGCCTCCCGGCGACGGGCGTGACCTCGACGGCCGCCCCCGACCCGCTCCGGCTCTCGACGACGAACGGCGTCACGCCGTCCGTCTCGTGGAGGTCCAGCAGCGAGGCTCCGGGGTAGGTCCGGTCGAAGACGTACCCGAACATTCTCCGGAGCACGGCTGCGCTCTCGGCTGTCGCCACCACGGGAATCGGCCGGCGGTTGACGAAGAAGAACGGCCGGAGGTCGTCCAGGCCGACGACGTGGTCGAAGTGGTGGTGCGTCACCACGAGCGCGTCGACCGCCTCTACGCGAGAGCGGAACGCCTGCTGGCGGAAGTCCGGCCCGGTGTCGATCTGGACGTGGACCGGCCCGGCCGAGGTCTCCGCGACGACGTGGCACGACGTCCGGAGGCGGGCGTCGCGGGGGTCGTCGGACGTACACACGCGGCAGCGGCAGCCGAGGATCGGGACACCGGTGGAGGTGCCCGTCCCGAGGAGCGTCGCGGTGACCCCGAGCAGAGTGGGGAGAGCACTCACGGCGCGTCGTCGTCGCTGTCTGCGGCGTCCGTGCCGCGGTCCGCCTGCGCCCAGACGTCGTCGAGCGCGGCGCGGACGGCCGGGCGCAGGTAGAGCCCGTCCGTGGGCAACTCGCGGAGCGCCTCGGCGAGGACGAGGGCCTGCGCCTCGGGCGGGTGCAGCGAGTTCACGACGACCACCTCGCGCCCGCCGACCGTGCAGCGCCCGCCGCGGAACGACCCGCGCCCGCGGCGGACGGGCACGCCGAGGCGCTTGAGCGCGTCCTCGAACGCCGCCACGGCCGCGGGAAGGGTCATCGGCTCAGGGCCATCGGTAAGCGGGCAACGGCCATCGGGGAATGCGTCCCCCCCGATGGTCGTTGCCCGTTGCCCTCAGGGGGCGTACTTCTTGAGGAGCGACCGGCCCGACTTCTCGTCGCGGACGTCGAAGGCGAGCGGGTCCACGGCGGCGTCCTCCTCGACGCGCCACACGATCCCGCGGACGCTCAGGCGCCACCGGGTGAGCGTGCTGAAGAGGCCGCGCTGGAGGTGCGCCAGGAACAACGGGTGGACGCGGATGACGACCGGGCGGTCGCGGTAGCGCTCGTCGACGCCCTTGCGGTAGGCGTCGAGCCAGGCGCGGAGGTGGGCGGTGAGCGCCTCGGGCGTCGCCGCCTCGGCGGCGGCGGCGGGGCGCTCGTCGCGCGGGGCCCGCTCGTCGCGGGTCCGTTCCTCGCGCGGGGCGCGGTCGTCGCG
>JANPJI010000228.1:0-5568 GCA_031425425.1 Rubricoccaceae bacterium | reverse complement strand
CCACGAGGGGCGGCCCCGCCGGTCGTCTGCGGGGCCGCCCTCCTCGGGCGCGGGGACAGGCTAGGCGGCCGGAGCGAGAGCCCGCGCGTCCCGCCGGTTCTTGAGGACCGACGCCACGATGGCCACGGCCAGGATCGCCGCGACGAGCCCGAGCGAGACGCCCGTCGGGATCTTGTAGACGTCCACGAGGAGCATCTTCACGCCGACCCACACGAGGATCCCCGAGAGCGCCGGCTTGAGGTAGACGAACTTCGGGACGACGTCGGCCAGCATGAAGTACATCGACCGCAGCCCGAGGATCGCGAACACGTTGGACGTGAGCACGAGGAACGGCTCCTGCGTGATGGCGAGGATGGCCGGGATCGAGTCCACGGCGAACACGAGGTCGGTGAACTCGACCAGCAGGAGGACGAGGAACAGCGGCGTCGCCATGAGGACGACCGCCCCGGCCGCGTTCGGCCGCCGCACGAAGAAGCGCTCGCCGGCGTACTCGGGCGTGATGGGCATCAGCCGCCGGGCCAGCTTCACGAGCGGGTTCTTCTCGGGCTCGAACCCGCCCGCCTTCATCACGAGCATCTTGATCCCGGTCAGCACGAGGAACGCGCCGAAGAGGTAGATCACCCAGTGGAATGCGCTGATGAGCGCGACGCCGGCGAAGATGAGGACCGTCCGCATCGCGATCGCGCCGAGGATGCCCCAGAACAGCACCCGGTGCTGGTAGGCGGCCGGGACCGAGAAGTAGCCGAAGATGAGGACGAAGACGAAGATGTTGTCGACCGCCAGGGCCTTCTCGATGAGGTATCCGGTGAAGTACGCCAGCGCGGCCTCCTCGTTGGTGTACGCCGTCGCAGGGACGAGGTCGCCCCAGAAAAGGTAGATCGCGAGGCCGAACAGGCACCCGACGGTGATCCAGACCGCCGTCCAGATCGTGGCCTCCTTGAGGGAGACGGCGTGGGCCGTCCGGTGGAACACGCCGAGGTCGAGGGCGAGCAGGAAGGCGACGATGGCGGCGAATCCGCCCCAGAGGAGAAAACCAGCTTCGAACATGGAAGTAGAGGAGAGCAGAGGCGTGAAGCCTGTGGTGCGCCCTCGGCCCCGCTCCACTGCGGTGCCCGACGACTACAGCCCAGGATGGATGGCTGTAGTCTTGCCAGCGCGCCGTATGGCACGCGCAACCGACCGGAGGCGGGCGGGCCACGTGGCCCGGCGCTTCGGATTGACGACCGGTTGCCCCGACCTCCGCCGGGGGCTACTCCCTACAAGTCGTTCCCGAACGCGCGTTTGCTATGCGCGTTCCGCCGCCGATCCGGACAACCTACATTTTCTCTGAGCTTCGCGTCAGAAGTCGAACATGTCGCCGAGCCAAGACGCCTTGGACTTCTTGTGCGGCGGGTGTCCCTGACCGGCGTGCGGGCGGGAGTCGCTGTCGCGGCGGTCGTCGCGGTAGCGGTCGTCGCGGCGGTCGTCGCGGACATCCTCGCGGCGGCTCTCGGCCGGCCGGCTCGGAGCGGCGGCCGCTTCGGCCCGGTCGAGAATCTTGTCCAGCTCGCCGCGGTCCAGCCAGACGCCGCGGCACTCGGGGCAGTAGTCGATCTCGACGCCGTTGCGCTCCGTGATCTGGAGGGGAGCGTGGCCGTTGGGGCACATCATGCGAGGTGGGGCGGGGTGAGAGCCCGTCAACGCGCGCCGCCGGCTCGTGGTCCCGCTCAGCGCTCGACGGTGGGCCGGCTGTAGCGGGCCTCCGCGGTAACGGTCGTCGCGTAGACCCGCAGGCGCCGCCGCTGGCGGACCTCCACGCGGGCGTTCATCGCCACAGGCAGGTCGAGCCCGTCCGTCCGCTCGAAGTCCACCGTCCGGACGAACGCGCCGCCGCCGGGGCGCTCGCCCTCGACGCGGACGCGGAGCAGGCGCGGCGCGTCTGTGGAGCGCGTGAACCACGCCTCGGCGCGGTCGTCCCGCGGCGGCGGCGGTCGGCGGCTGCCGCGAGGCGGGTGCCCGCCGCCGGGCGGCCGGCCGGGTGCCATGCGCAGGGCCACACGCCAGGCCGGGCGCCCGTCGACGGTGTCGAGGTCGAGTCGGACGGGCTCGCCGCGGTCCAGGGCGGCCGGGAGCAGGTGGGGCGTGCGGGCCGTCTCGTCGAAGCCGCCGCCGAAGGCACGCGCGAGCCGGCGGTTCAACGCCGCGAGCCGGTCGGGGTCCACCGTCTCGCCGTCGACCGTCGCCGAGAGGAGCCGCCGGTCCGGCGGACCGCCGCCGCGGGGCGCGAACGAGATCGTCGCGCGCGTCTCGACCGTGACGGTCCCCCGCGGACCCTCGACGCGGCGCGTGAGCGCCTCGTCGGACTCGACCCGGTCGACGGTCCGCATGGCCTCGCGCCACCCGCGCCGCCACGCGCCGACGACGGCGTCCGGGGCAGGCTGGGCGAGCGCTGGGGCCGCGAAAGCGACGAGCGCGAGGAGGAGGGCGAGGCGGACCAAGGGCGGGGACACGGGTGCAGAATGGAGGACGACAAGAAAACGCCGGCCGGTCCCCCGAACCTGTCACGAAACGGTCGCGGGCGCACGCTCGTTCGGACACGGACACCGCGGCGGCCCGGCCGCGGCCTAGCTTGCCCGTCCTTCGCCCGGACTGCCTGTGACGCCCGCCCGCCTGCTCGTCGTCGAGGACGACGACGCCCTGCGCGACATCCTCGCCCGCCGGTTCGAGGATGCCGGCTACGCCGTGGATACGGCTGCGACCGGCCACGACGCGCTCGCGGCGGTCGCCCGGGCCGTGCCGGACCTCGTCCTGCTGGACGTCATGCTGCCCGGCCTGGACGGGCTCGACGTGTGCCGTCGCCTCCGGGCCGACCACGCGCTTCTCCCGATCCTCCTGCTGACGGCGCGGGCGGACGAGCTGGACCGCGTCGTCGGGCTCGAGGTCGGCGCGGACGACTACATCACCAAGCCGTTCAGCGTCCAGGAGGTCGTCGCCCGGGTCCGGGCTGCGCTGCGGCGGAGCCGGGCCGTGACCGAGCGCCTAGGCGCAGGCGGGGCCGCACCCGAGGAGACGATCGAGGCCGGCGGGCTCCGCATCGACGCGGCGCGGCGCGAGGTGACGAGGGACGGCGAGGCGGTCCACCTCACGGTCCGCGAGTTCGACCTGCTGCTGTTCCTCGCGCGCCACGCCGAGCGCCCGTTCACGCGGGCGCAGCTTCTCGAACAGATCTGGGGGATCACGTATGAGGGCTACGACCGGACGATCGACAGCCACGTGCAGCGGCTCCGCGCCAAGGTCGAGGCCGACGCCGGCCAGCCGCGCTACGTCCGCACGGTGTGGGGCGTCGGGTACAAGTTCGGGGGATAGAGGGGGCGAGGTCCGAGTTCCATGTCCCCCTTTCTACTTGTCATCCTGAATCGAGTTCAGGATGACAATGATTGTGAGTCGAGAAAAACGAGAACGGCTGCGCTTGGCTGTGCCGTGACCAGATTCGGCCCACGGCCCACGGCCCACGGCCCACGGCCCACGGCCCACGGCCCACGGCCCACGGCCCACGCTACGAGTTGTCGCCCCCGAGCAGCCCGCCGAGCAGCGTCCCGCCCGCGAGCCCTCCGACGACCCCGCCGAGCCCACCGACGCCGGCCTGGTCCTGGCGAGCGCCCATGCGTGTCGCCGCGACGATCCGGTCCGCGAGGCGCGAAAAGGGGAGGCTCTGGAGGTACACCAGCCCCGGCCCTTCGAGACGCGTCAGGAACAGGCCCTCGCCGCCGAAAAGGGCGTTCTTGAAGCCGCCCTGGAACTGGATGTCGTAGTCCACCGACTCCGCGAGGCCGACGAGGCAGCCGGTGTCGACGAAGAGCGCCTCGCCCGCGGCGAGCGTCCGCTCGATGACGGTCCCGCCGGCGTGGGCGAACGCGAGCCCGTCGCCGACGAGGCGCTGGAGGATGAAGCCCTCGCCGCCGAACAGGCCGGCCCCCATCTTCTTGGTGAACGCGACCTCGATGTCGATGCCGGACGCCGCACACAGGAAGGCGTCTTTCTGGAAGAGGAAGCGCCCGCCGTGAGCGGCGAGGTCGAGGGCGACGACCTTGCCGGGGTACGGGGCCGAGAAGGCCGCGCGCGCGGTGCCGCTGCCCGTGTTGGTGAACGACGTGATGAAGAAGCTCTCGCCGGCGATGCGCCGCTTGAGCCCGGCCATGAAGCCGCCTCCCGTGCCGGTGTCCATCGTGACGGAAGCGTCCATGTAGAGCATCGCGCCAGCCTCGGCGCGGACCGACTCGCCGGGGTCGAGTTCGACCTCGACGATCTGGAGGTCGTCGCCGATGAGGCGGTAGGCGATGTCGTGGGCGGGCATGGCGGCAGGGGGTGCGTGGAGGGTGTCGGAGGCTACAGCGGAACAGGGATTCGCCGAGCCCGTGCCAGTCCATGCGCGCAAACCGTTCCGCAGGGGTCACGGAGACGGCACCGCGCTCCACCGTCTCACCGCACATGCCGACCGAAACCGCCGACCTCATCGCACGCCGCGCCGACGCCGTCCGGACCCGCATCGCCGCGGCGGCCTCGGCCTCCGGGCGCGACCCGGACGCCGTGACGCTCGTCGCGGTCACCAAGACGCACCCGCTCGCGACGGTAGACGCGGCGCTCGCAGCTGGGCTGATGGACCTCGGCGAGAATCGGGTCCAGGAGCTGGCCGAGAAGGCCGCCGCGCGGCCGGGCGCGGCATCGGGTGGCGCGCACCGGTGGCATCTCATCGGCCAGCTTCAGCGCAACAAGGCCCGCGATGCGGTGCACCTGGCCGACCTCGTCCACGGTGTGGACTCGGCGCGCCTCGCCGAGGCGCTGGACGTGCGCGCGGCCGAGGCGGGCCGCGTCGTGCCGGTCCTGGTGCAGGTCAACGTCTCGGGGGAGGCGAGCAAGAGCGGCGCGGCACCCGATGCCGCACACGACCTGATGGCGCTCGTCGGCGGGTGCGCCTACCTCCGTCTGACCGGCGTGATGGGTATCGCCGCTCCGGCGGCGGACCGCGCCGAGACGGAGCGGATCGTCCGGCCGGCCTTCCGCCGGCTCCGGACGCTGTTCGACGCCTACGCGGGCGCGGGCCGCGACAGCCTCGCCGTCGTCTCGATGGGGATGAGTGGCGACTACGAGGTCGCCGTCGAGGAGGGCTCGACGCTCGTCCGGGTCGGGTCGGCGCTGTTCGGAGCGCGGTAGCAGCCCGGATCTACCGCCGCGCCGTCGCGTACCTTGGCGCATGCCCCTCGCCGTCCCCCTGAGCCTGGTCGCCGTGCTGGCCGCCGTGCTGGCGGTCCTCATCGTGGCACACCGCCGGCAGGCGGCGTCGGCGCCGGGCCCCCAGGTCCGCGGCGCGGCGCGGACGGCCCGCGCCGACGCGGCCCGGGCGGCGCTCGAACGCCTCGCCGAGGGCCCGCCTCGCACCGCCGATGGGAGGGTCGACGGGGCGAGGCGGGGGCGCATGCTCAGCTGCGGGCGCGGGCGACCCGGGTGCCGGCGAAGGCGAGACCCGACAGGGCGACCACGAGGCCGGCCACGGCCCACATGGGAGCGCTCGACTGGTCCTGCAGGCCGGAG
>JANPJI010000227.1:0-1508 GCA_031425425.1 Rubricoccaceae bacterium | reverse complement strand
CCGGCCGCGGCCGCCGTCGGCGCGGGCGATGAGGGCCTCGGCGCGGGCGGCCCAGGCGTCGGCGCGGGGCGGGTTGAGCTTGGCCCGGCCCGAGACGTAGAGCCCCGTCGTACCCAGCTTCTCGCCCTTGAAGTACTTGAGGTGCTGGTCCGGCGAGAGGACCCACTTTTTGAGGCTGGCGAGGTTGCGGGTCCGCGTCGAGAGGTCCTGCACGATCTTGCTCTGCGTCGCCACGTTGGGGAAGTCCGCCTCGACGCCCGAGAGGCGGAACGCGAGCACGACGTTTCGGCCGCTGATAATCTTCGAGACGTGACCGTCCTGGTGGGTCGTGCTGGTCACGAGCGCGTCGGGCTCGTAGGTCAGGGCGTGGCGGATGCGGAACGGGCGCGGCGAGTCCACGCAGAGCTGCGTGATGTTGATGAACGCGCTGAAGTGCCAGATCGCTTCGAGGATGCGGTTGCTGGTGCGCCCGAGCTCGCGCTCGACCTTGAGCGGGAACCACGCGATGAACCCGTCTCCGGTCCACTGGATGAACTCGCCGCCGACGGAGTCGATGGCCAGCGACGACGCCCAGTGCAGGCGCGGCAGGAACGTCTCGTAATCCTCGGCGAGGTCGTCGTTGTTGATGTAGCTGGACGACTTCGAGATGTCGCAGACCCAGATCAGCCCGCGGTCCCGCTCGACGGAGAGGGACGAGTAGCCGCGGCGCGGGTCGGGGGTCATGCGGGTGCCGGTCGGTGGGGAAGCGCGCCGTCGCGGCGCAAAGCTATCACGCGCCGCCGAACCCGGCGTGTCAGTCCCCACGCGCCGCGCCGGCGTGTCCGGCTGGCGCAGCTCTCGTCACGCGCGCCCCGTGCGGCCCGCGAACACGAGCATCCCGACGCCTGCCGCGATGGCGATGCCGCCATAGACGGCCCACTGGATCTGACCGGTCATGAAGCTGCCCGGCAGGACGTTGATGCCCTGCAGCACCCAGATGCCGCCGAGAACGACGAGCAACAGGCCGACGATGCGAAGGAGAGCGGGCATGGGACGAGCGGGTAGGTTTGTCTGAGCGCGAACGCGCGACCGCCGCGCCCGTTCGTCAGCCCACGAGGGTCTTCTTGAGCGACTGGATCGTCTCGACCGGGGTGGGGTCCACGCCCTTGCGCATGGCGAGCCAGAAGCTCGCCGCGTCGCCGAGCTGGATGAGCGACAGCACGCGCGCGAGGCGGCTCTCGCCCACACTCTCGACCTCCGTCCACCCGTGGAGGTCGCCCTGGACGAGCGCGCGCGTGGCGTCGTAGCGCTTCTGGACCTGCGGGTGGTCGTCGCGATCGCGGAGGACCTCGACGTGCATCCGCCCGAGCAGGTCCGGCGGCCCGGCCTCGAACCCCATGATCTCGTTGTGGTCCAGCTCCGGGAAGACGTTGCCGTAGCACGGGTGCTTGGCGTTCTCGTGGATCTGCGTCCGCCAGCGCATCCCGACCGCCTCCATGAGCCCGGCGGCGGTGTAGATCACCGGCAGG
>JANPJI010000226.1:0-3055 GCA_031425425.1 Rubricoccaceae bacterium | reverse complement strand
GCCGCGACGCGGCTGCGGCACGTCGGGGCAGAGCCGTCGGAGCACGAGCCCGTCGACGCCGCCCTCGAAGACCACGTCGTGGTGGTCGGCTACGGGCCGGCCGGGCAGCACCTCGTGCGTGTGCTCCGCGACACCGGCATCCCGTTCGTCGTGGTCGAGATGAACCCCGAGAGCGTGGCCGAGCTTCAGGCGGCGGGCGTCCGCGCGCTCTACGGCGACTCGACGCGCCCGCACCTGCTGGAGGCGGCCGGGATCGAGCGGGCCAAGCTCGCCGTCGTCGTGATCAGCGACGCCGCGGCGGCGGCGCGGACGGTCCACCAGGCCCGCGCGCTCAACCCGACGCTCCAGCTCGTCGCCCGCGTCCGCTTTCTCGGCGACGTCGAGGCGCTGACGCAGGCCGGGGCGGACATCGTGGTGCCGGAGGAGATGGAGACGACCGTCCGCATCTTCTCGCACGTGCTCGGGGCGTACATGATCGCGCCGGACGAGATCGACCGGCAGGTCCGCATCCTCCGCGACGAGGACTACGGCGTGCTCCGCGGGAGCATCCAGGAGGCGCACCTGATGGTGCTCCAGGGCCTCGACGAGGACGGGATGCACACGCGCGCCGTGGCCGTCCGCCCCGGTGCCCCTGCGGCGGGGCGGACGCTCGAAGAGCTGGCCCTGCGGCGGGAGCACCAGATCACGGTCCTGGCCGTCCGCCGCGGCGCGGCGACGACGGCGAGCCCGGACGGGCGCTTCCGCGTCGAGGCCGGCGACCGGCTCGTGCTCGTCGGCACGGCCGAGCGGTTCGTCGCCGCCGCGGCCCTGTTCCGGACGCCGTGACGCGGCCATGCGTGTATTCTGTCTTGCCACGCCGTTTCGCGACGATCTCGCCGTTGATGCGTCTTGCACTCGTCTCGATATCCCTGTTGGCGCTCGCGGGCCTTCCATGGCCAGTCGCCGCCCAGCACATCCCGACACCGCCGACTACTGCACCGGCCGTGGAGGAAGTGATAGAGTTCTGCGACTGCGGCACCCCCGAACTCATCGGCGGAATCGCGGGGCTCCAAGCCGCCATTGAGTATCCGCCTTCCGCGCGCGAGGCCCACACGGAGGGCCGTGTCATTGTCCAGTTCGTCGTTGACGAGTGGGGCACACCGACCAACCTCGTCGTCATTCGGTCGCTGACTCCAGAGATGGACGCGGAGGCCCTTAGGTTGATTGGTCTCGCGAGATTCGTTCCGGCACAGCAAAATGGTCAGTCCGTAGCGCAGCGGATGACGCTCCCGGTCACGTTCAGACTGCGCCCCAGTGCCACCGCTTCGCGAGCCATCTGGGAGTCCGTCGTGACGGCCGCGCTTGCAACGTTTGCCGGTGTGCTGGCAGTAGTGCTCACTCGCTAGGAATCCGGGCTGACTGCGTCCGCACCGGACGCTCTCGCACTGGTATACCGCCCTTTATTACCTTTTTTGCTACGGTCTGTCCCCGTCCAGTAGCGCTACAAGGTCGTCGGCTGTGACAAGGACACGATCGTGTCGGAGCAGGTCCGCGTGCCACAGCGTCTCGGGGTAGCCCGTCGGCAGGCCGGTCTGCTTGCTGACGACCCACGAGTGAAGCGGGTCGCGCGGGCGTCCGTTCATCAGAAACATCGCCGGGACGCCGAGGCGGCCGGCGACGGCCCCGTACGTCGCGCGCGTTTTCGCGGCGTCGAGCGCGACGAGAATGTCGGTGAGCGGGTCGGGTTCGATCACGAGGGGAGGGGTCTGTGAGTTACTCGAACGCCTCGGCGACGAGCGTGGCCGCCTCGTCGTAGGCGTCGGCCGTGGCGGTGAGGCGGCCGAAGGCGTCTTCGAGCGACGCCCCGCCCGCGCCCGCCGTGATCTCCGCCGGCGTGCCCGTCTGGAGGATGCGCCCGTCGCGGATGACGACGACGAGGTCCGCCACCTTCTCGACCGCGTCCAGCAGGTGCGAGGAGTAGAAGACCGTCGACCCGCGCGCGACGAGCGTCCGCAGCAGCGCCCGCATCTGCAGGACGGCGTGGGCGTCGAGCCCCGAGAGCGGCTCGTCGAGCAGCAGCACCGGCGGGTCGTGGAGCATCGCCGCCGAGATGAGCACCTTCTGCTTCATCCCCTTCGAGAAGCCCGTCATGGACTGCGCCGCCGCCCCCGCGAGGCCCCAGAAGCGGAGGTGCGCCGCGGTCCGCTCGGCCAGCACGCCCTCCTCGATGCCGTGCATCCGCCCGATGAACGCGAGGTACTCGACCGGCGTGAAGCTCTCGTAGAGGTGCCCGTGCTCCGGGACGAACCCGAAGCGCCGCTTGGCCCCGAGCGGGTCCACGGCCACGTCGATCCCGCCGACGACGACGCGCCCCGTGTCGGGCTTCAGCGCCCCGGTGAGCAGGCGCATCGTGGTCGTCTTGCCCGCCCCGTTGGGGCCGACGTAGCCCGCGACGGTCCCGGCCGCGATCCGGAACGAGACGTCGTGGAGGACCGGCGTGCCGTCGAGGGCGACGCTGACGTGCTCGACGAGGACCATGGGCAAGACGGGAAGGGTGAAGAGACGGGAGGGCGAAAGAGGAAGCGAGAGTCGTGGGGGAGACCATCCTCCCGTCCTTCCCATCCTCTCAGCCGGGCGGCCAGGCGAAGGCGCGCCCGCCGAGGAGGTGGACGTGGAGGTGGAACACGCTCTGACCCGCGCCCTCGCCGCAGTTGACGATGAGGCGGTAGTCGGTCAGCCCTTCCTCTTCCGCGACGGCCCGGGCAACCGTGAACAGGTGCCCGACGAGCGCCTCGTCGGCCGGCTCGATGGCGTCCGCCCGCGGGATCGGCTTCCGGGGGACGACGAGAATGTGGGTCGGCGCGACGGGGTTCAGGTCGCGGAAGGCGACGGCGCGGTCGTCCTGGTAGACGATGTCGGCCGGGATCTCGCCGTCGGCGATCTTCTCGAAGAGCGTTTTGTCGGGCACGGCGCGGCGGGCTGGCAGGCGGCCAAGCTACGGGCGGCGGCAGGGCACCCGCGCGGGGCGTCGCGGAACGGGGCGGGCGGCGAGCCGTTGGCACACGGACCGACACTC
>JANPJI010000225.1:0-2469 GCA_031425425.1 Rubricoccaceae bacterium | reverse complement strand
AGCAGGCTATCATTAGACCGGGGCACCTGGCTGGCGAACCTACCATCGCAGGTGAGACCACGCGCATGCCTCCTCGAGCGAGCGTTTTTCTGCTTTGACAACCCTCAAGCGTCGCGGACGTGCGCCTGCGGCGAGTCGTTCTCGCTCTGAACGGCCGCCGCCTGGTGCAAACGCATCAGGCCCCGTCCCGACGGCTCGGGTAGGTTGCGCGCACGTTCGCCCCGCAACCCGTGCGTACCGTCCTGATCCTTCTGTCGGCCGTCGCGTCCGGCTGTCTCCACGCGACGCCGATGATGACGCCGGAGACGCTCCCGGCCGGGCGGACCCGCGTCGAAGCGGGATTCGGGTTCGTTCCGTTCCAGCCGAGCGTGCGCGTCCGCCACGGCGTGACGTCGCGCCTCGAAGTCGGCGCACGCGCAGACGCATTCGTCCTGGAGGCGGCCGGCATCACAGCGGGAATGGACGCCTCGGTCCAAGTCGTCCGTCCCGGAGCGGAGCGCGGTCTCGGCGTCGCGGCGAGCCTGGGCATGTCCGGAACCACCACTGTGGGATCCGCGGCACGCGAGGCCGGGGCCGGGCTGTTCTACGCGTACCCGACGCTCGTCATCGGCCGCGAGACGCTCTACGGCGGGGCGCGCGCGCTGCTCTCGCTGGACCGGCCCGACGACTCGGCCGTGGGGGCCTTTGCCGGGTTCCGCCTGCCGGCATCGTCCGGCGCGTCGCGCCATTACCTCGGCGTCGAGGTCGGCGTGTTCGCGCGCGACGAGGGGGTGGTCGTTTTCCCCGCGCTCACGTTTGGGCGGCGGCAGAACCGGTAGCCGGGGTCACGCCTCGCCGACCGCCTCGATCCGGCAGGCCAGCACGAGTCCGAGGCGTCCGCCGTGGAGGCTCCCGCCGTCGAACACGCCCTCGCCGATGAGGACCACGCGCGAGTCGCCCGCGTCGAGCGGGTTGCCCGCTGCCTTGGGGTCCGCGAGACGTCCGTCAGAGGTGAGGAGGACGGTCACACGCGACGAGCTCGCGAAGAAGCTTTTCGGGTCGAACTCCAAGGCCACCGCGACGGTCGCGTGGCCCGTCGCGGCGTCGTAGTCGCCCTCGGGCGTGCCGTCCACCGACACGGCGGCGCGGACGCGACCGAGGGCGGTCCCGACCTCGCTCTCGATCTCCGGGAAACCGACCACGCGGACGGCCTCGCCGTCGACGTGCGCCTCGAACGAGACGTCGGCCTGCTCCACCTCGGCGCGGCCGTCGTCGAGCAGGTCGTGCTCGACGGTGCAGCGGACGGTGGCGACGAGCGTCGCGGTGAAGCGGGTGGGGAGCGGATCGGGGGGTGGCATCGAGCAGGCAGGCAGACGGCCGTCCCGAACGCGCCGGTCCGCGCCGGGCTCCCGCCGGGGCGCGGCGTTCCCCCTTGCTCGCGGCCGCGCCGCGCCGGTTCTTGCTCGCCTCCCCCTCCTGCGCCTCGATGAAGCCGTTCCTCGTCCTCGCTGTCCTGTGTGTGGTTGCTGGCTGCGACAGCATGGCCGGTGCCGAGTCGCGCTACCCCGGCGTCCTCCTTCGTGGCGACGCGTTCTACGAGACGATCGCCGCCCCCGACACGGTCGTCGCGGGCCGCCCGTTCGCCGTCGCCGTGTTCACCGTGGGCGGCGGCTGCTTCCAGCAAGGCGACGAGGAGGTCGTCGTCGGCTCGCGCGATGCCGTGATCCGCCCGTTCGACGTGTTCGTCGACCCGGGCCCGGGCGGCGCGTGCACGGCGGACCTCGCGTACTACCCGCACACGGTCGCCTTCGCGTTCGGCGAGCCGGGCGTGGGTACCATCCGGGCCGTCGGGAGTGTCGCGGGCGGCGGATTCGGGCCGCCGCCGACCGGCGCGCCGCTCGTGACGGTCGAGCGGACGGTCGTCGTCGTGGCGCCGTAGCCGCTACTTCTTGAGCGAGAAGCCGGCGGCGAGGACGAACAGGGGCGTCCAGACGAACCAGATGTTCTGGGCCGGATCGAGGAGGTCCAGCGTCGCCGCGAGCGCTCCGGCGACGAGGCACGCGCCCGCGAGGAGCGCCGTCCGCAGGCCCTGAAGGGGGTTCGAGGCCGGGCCGCGCATCCGCGACTCGACGAACCGGATGCCCTCGGCGATGAGCGTGGGCGACTTCACGATGAGGTCCACCAGCTCCGGCGCGCCGCGGAAGCTCTCCTTGATGAGCGCGAGCGGGTTGAACTGGCTCAGGAAGAGCTTGTTGACGTGCTTCTGCGAGACCTGCGCCACGTCGAAGCCCGGCATGAGCGTCTGCCCGACGCCCTCGAACGTGATCAGCGCCTTCGTCATCAGCACGAGCTCGACCGGGAAGTACATCCGGTACTGCCCCGCGAGGCCGACCGACTCCATGATGAGCCCGGCGACCGAGACCTCGCCGTGCTTCTGGGCGCGGTAGAAGCGCCGGCAGAGCTCCGCGACGGCGCGCTGGAAGCCGCGCG
>JANPJI010000224.1:0-1635 GCA_031425425.1 Rubricoccaceae bacterium | reverse complement strand
GCACCCGCGCGCCGCCGGCGAAGAGATCAACCCGTGGTCCGGGCACGTTGGAGACCACCAGGTCGTGCAGGCGCGCTCCGCCGTGCCCGTCCCCGAGGCGTCCCCCGAGATGGTGTCGCTGTTCGTGAGCGGCCTCACCGCCTCGATCGCGCTCTCGGTCACGGGCCAGATGACGACGGGCGAGACGGTCCTGGTGACGGCCGCCGCGGGCGGGACGGGCCAGTACGCGGTTCAACTGGCCAAACTCGCCGGCAACACGGTTGTCGGGACCTGCGGCTCCGACGACAAGGCCGACTTCCTGCGCGAGATCGGCTGCGACCGCGCCGTGAACTACCGCACCGAGGCGCTCGGCGACGTCCTCCGCGAGGCGGCCCCACGCGGGCTCGACCTCGTCTACGAGAGCGTCGGCGGGGCGATGTTCGACACGGCCGTGCGCGCGCTCGCCGTCCACGGCCGGCTCCTCTCCATCGGCTACGTCGGCGAGTACGTGGACGGCGTCGAGAGCGTCACCGCGGCGCGGATCTACACGCACCTGCTCCAGAAGTCGGCGTCCGTGCGCGGGTTCTTCCTGCCGCACTTCGTGCGGCACTACCCCGAACACCTCGCTCGCCTCGCCGGCCTCATGACGGACGGGAGCCTCCGCGTGGAGGTGGACCCGGCCGTGTTCGAGGGCGTCGGCTCGGTCGCGGACGCGGTCGAGCACCTCCACAGCGGCCGCAGCCGCGGCAAGGTCGTCGTCCGCCTCTTCTGACTCCCGATGCCCTCACCGACCGACGTGTTTCGCCTCGACGGGAAAGTCGCCGTCGTCACCGGCGCGAGCCGCGGCATCGGCCGCGCCATCGCCGAGGCGCTCGCCGCGGCCGGCGCGGCCGTCGTGCTCGCGAGCCGCACGCAGGCCGACCTCGACGCCGTCGCGGCGTCCATCCGCGCCGCGGGCGGGAAGGCGATCGCTGTCGCTGCGCACACGGGCTCGGACGACGCCGTCGAAGCGCTTGCCGCCGCCGCCGTCGAGGCGTTCGGCGGCGTGGACGTGCTCGTCAACAACGCGGCGACGAACCCGCACTTCGGCCCGGCGCTGGCCGCCGACGGCACGCAGTGGGACAAGATCTTCGACGTCAACGTGAAGGGCTACGCGCGGACGGTCCGGGCATGCGCGCCGCTCATGGCCGCGCGCGGCGGCGGGAGCGTGATCAACGTGGCCTCCGTCGCCGGCGAGCGTCCGCTGCCGGGCATGGGCGTGTACTGCGTGAGCAAGGCGGCCGTGCTGATGCTCACCGAGGTGCTCGCGGCCGAGCTGGCGCGGCAGAAGATCCGCGTGAACGCCATCGTGCCAGGCTTCGTAAAGACCCAGTTCTCATCCGTGCTGTGGGAGGACGAGGCCGCGGCGGCGCGGACGCTCAAGCTGGTCCCGCTGCGGCGCATGGCGGATCCGGCCGAGCTCGGCCCGCTCGCGCTCTACCTCGCGTCCAGCGCCTCGGCGTTCGTCACCGGCTCGCGGTTCCGCATCGACGGCGGACAGCTCGTCGGCACGCCCGGAATGTGAGGGCGAATCCGCACGGCACCGGGCGCGTTCGACTTGGACCAGGAGCCCTGACCCGATGGACCGCTCGCTCGTCTTCCACACCGACACCGAGA
>JANPJI010000223.1:0-1780 GCA_031425425.1 Rubricoccaceae bacterium | reverse complement strand
TTCGCCTTGCCGTAGAGCTCCTCGCGGACCTGGACCTCGACGAGGCTGCGCTTCTCCTCGACGACGATGAGCGTCGAGAGCCCTTCCGCGAAGTCGAGGATGTGCTCGGGCACGCATGGCCACGGCGCGGCGACCTTGTAGAGGCGCAGGCCCAGCCGCGCGGCCTTCGCCTCGTCGATGCCGAGTTCGTCGAGCGCCTGGCGCACGTCGAGATAGGCTTTTCCCACGGTGATGACGCCGACCTTCGGCGCAGGCCCGCCGCGGAAGACCATCCGGTCGAGCGGGTTCTTGCGCAGGAAGGCGACGGCGGCGGCGCGCTTGTGGTCGTGGAGCCGCGCCTCCTGCTCGAGGATCTGGTCGCGCAGGCGGATGTTGAGCCCGCCCGGCGGCATACGGAACTCGTCCTCGGTCGGCAGCAGGATGTTCACGCGGTCGATGGAGCCGTCGATGACGGCGGTCGACTCGACGGTGTCCTTGAGGCCCTTCAGGCCGACCCACATGCCGGCGTAGCGCGACATCGCCCAGCCGAAGAGGCCGTAGTCGACGAGTTCCTGCACGCCCGCCGGGTTGAGGATCGGCATCATGGCGTCGAGCAGGTGGAACTCGGACTGGTGCGCGGTGGTGGAGGATTCCGCCGTGTGGTCGTCGCCCATCAGCGCGAGCACGCCGCCATTCTTGGACGTTCCGGCGAAGTTGGCGTGGCGGAAGACGTCGCCCGAGCGGTCGACGCCCGGTCCCTTGCCGTACCACATGGCGAACACGCCGTCGTAGCGGCCCTCGCCCCGCAGCTCGGCCTGCTGCGTGCCCCACACGGCCGTCGCGGCGAGGTCCTCGTTGAGCCCGGGATGGAACTTGACGTCGTTCGGCTCCAAGAACTTTTTGGCCCGCATGAAGGTCTGGTCGAGCCCGCCGAGCGGCGAGCCGCGATAGCCCGAGACGTAGCCGGCCGTGTTCAGGCCGGCGCGTCGGTCGCGCTCCTTTTGCATCAGACAGAGGCGGACGAGCGACTGGATGCCGGACGAGAAGACGTATCGCTCGTCGAGCTTCCATCGGTCGTCGAGCGCGACCTTGCGCAGAAGGGGGGCGACGCCGTCGGCCATGGACGACCTCTCAAGCGGCGGACGCCGCGGGTCCGATCGAGCGCCGGGATGCGCCGGGACGCTGCGAACAACGCGCGAGGGTAAGCCCGCGTTCGTCCCTCGCATAGGACAGGGATGCTGACAGGGGCGGGGCGCGCGCGCAATTTCGTTTCGTAAGCGGACGGCGCAACGTTCGATTGAGCGCGGCCGCTCGAGCGCAATCGGACATGTTGCGGTGCGGCGAGGTGATGTGTCCTGTGATTCGCCGGCCTGACGGCTGGCGGCTCAGTATGAGGGGCGGGTGCTCGAACGACGAGCTTCCGTGCCAGCCCGACCCTTGTCAGCCTGAAACTCCCGCGGAGCGGGCGTGTCAAAGGACGCGGGACGCTCGTGCAAGCCCTGGGCTACGCTGTCGCCGCGATCGGGAAGAACGCCCCGCCCGACCACACGCCGAACCCCTTCTCGCGTTCCACGCCGAGCTCGACGAGATCGTAGTAGACGGCGCGCGCGACGAGCGCCTCGAGCCCGCGCCGGACGTGGAGATAGGGCTTGAGCGCGCCGCGCTCGTCGGGCGCGAATCGCAAGCCGTGCTCCGGGCCGGCCTCGACCCAGTCGTCGACATTGGTGCGGAAGGCGAGCTGCTGCGCGTCGCCCGCGCCGCCGGCGCGCATCTCGACGGCGAGGAACGGCGCGTCGTCGAC
>JANPJI010000222.1:0-5144 GCA_031425425.1 Rubricoccaceae bacterium | reverse complement strand
GTGGCGCGTCGGGGGCGGGACGTTCACGGCCGCGCTCGGCGGACGCGTGGGCGTGGCGACGGCCCGGCACCCGAACCTCGCGGCCAAGGCGCGCGAGACGGCCACGGCGCTCTCCGCCAGCGCTGTGCTCGATCTGGGGCGCGTGCTTGTCGCGCCGAGCCTCCGCTACGACCGCGCGAGCGTCCCCGGTGACAGCGTGGCGGGCCTCGGTCCGGACACGCTGCGGGCCGTCCGGGCGCTGAGCCCGCAGCTCGGCGTCAACGTCCAGCCGCTCGCGTGGCGCGGGCTGCGGGTCAAGGCGTCGGCCGGGCGGGCGTTCCGCGCGCCGACGTTCAACGACCGCTTCTGGCAACCGGGTGGCAACCCCGCCCTCCGCCCCGAGCGCGGCTGGACCGCCGAGGCGGGCGTGTCGGTCGACGCGCGCCCCGGCGACATCCGCTTCAACGTGGAGGCGACGGCGTTCACGAGCCGCCTCCGCGACCAGATCGTGTGGCGCCCCGGCCGCTTCCCCGACGGCTTCTACTGGGCGCCCGTCAACGTCGGCCGCACCCGGACGACCGGATGGGAGCTGTCGGGCCGCGCCCGCGTGCCCGTCCGCGGCGTCGCCCTCGACGCGGGCGCGCTCTGGGCGCACAGCGCCGCCCGCGACCGCACGGACTCCGCCTCGACGGCCTACGGCCAGCCGCTGATCTACGTCCCAGACGACCAGGTCAAGCTCGACGCCGCGCTCGCGTGGCGCGGCTTCCGCTTCGGTGCCGACCTCCGCCGCGTCAGCGCGCGGCCCACCGCGACCGACGGCTCGGCCGCCCTCGCGCCGTTCACGGTCGTCGGCGCGCACGTCGAGGCGCGCCTCGCGGCTCCGCTGTGGCGCGCCCGCCTCGGCCTCCACGCCGAGAACCTGACCGACGCCGTGTACTCGGTCACGCCCCGCTCCCCGATGCCTCCGCGCCACCTGCGCGTCGTGCTCACGATCGAATCTCTCTAGCTCCACCGGCGCGCCGCGCCCCCCGATGACTCGTTTCCTACTGATCACGCTCGCCGCGTTCGCCGCGACGGCCGTCTCCGCCCAGACCACGCTCGGCATCTTCGTCGGCAACCAGGGCACGCCCGCGTCGATCACCTACGTCGACCGCGCGGCGAACACGGCCGGGCCGGTCGCAGGTGTCGCGCTCTCCGGCTTTCTCCAGGGCATGGAGATCCTCAACGGCCGCCTCTACGTGACCGGCAACGGCAACCGGATCGACGTCGTGGACGTGACGACGCGCCAGCGCGTCGCCCAGATCACCGACGCCGCGTTCGGCACGGCCCGCTACTTCGTCCAGGCCGGCCCGGCGAAGGCGTACGTGACGACGCAGAACTACGCTACCGGCGCGACGACGTCGGAAGTCGTGATCCTCAACCTGTCCACCAACACCGTCGCCGGGCGGATCGCCGTGCCGTCCGCATTCCCCGAGGGCATCGCCCTCGCCGGCGGGCGCGTGTACGTCGCCCTCGGCGCGTTCGGCGGGAGCACGCGGCTCGCGGTGATCGACCCGGCGACGGACGCGCTCCTCGCTCCGGTCGAAGTCGGCTGCGAGGCCCGCTTCGTCCTCGCCGACGACGACGGCGAGGCGTTCGCCGTGTGCCCGGACACCGACGAGATCGTCGTTCTCAATGGTGCCGCGGGGACGGTCGTCATGCGCATCGCGGCGGGGGCCGAACTCGGAAGCGCCTTCGGGCTCGGGCAGGACGCCGTCGTTGCACGCCCGGCGGCCGGCGCGGAGCAGGCGCTCGTCGTCGTGACGGCGACAGGCCTGCTCACCATCGGGACCGATACGCACGCCGTCACCGCCCGCGTCGCCATTCCCGACGTCGCGGCGCGGCCCGTCTCGGCGGTCGGCTTCGACGTACAGCGCAGCCAGGTTCTCCTCGGCCGACCCGACGCGACGGGGCCTTTTTCAGCCAACGGAACCGTCACCGTCCACGGCCTCGATGGGGCCCTCGTGGCGACGTATGCGGCGGGCATCTTCCCCTCTCACGTCACCGTGAACGCGACCGGCACGACGGCGGGCGAGGGCGGCCCGGACGCGCGCGGACTTCGCCTCGGCGCGCCCGCCCCCAACCCGACGACGGGCACGGCCGAGATCCGCTTCACCCTCGACGCCCCCTCCGACGCCACCGTGACGGTCGTCGACGCGCTCGGGCGCGAGGTGGCGCGCCTCGCTGCGGGCACGTTCGCGGCCGGCGAGCACCGCGTCGCGGCCGACCTCCGCGGCGTGCCCGCAGGCGTCTACGTGGTCCGCCTCGCAGCCGGTGCCGGAGTCGTCACGCGCCGGCTGACGGTCGCGCGGTAACCGCGCGCGGTACCCCCTCGCGGCACGGTCCGCCTGTTCCGACCTTGTGGCCTCACCGCCGCCCTCCCGATGCGCTCTGCTCTCCTCGTCCTGTTCGGCCTCGCTCTCGCCTCGTGCGACGCGTCCGCCCCGGCAGCACCGGCGGCCGTTTACGTCGGCAACCGCGGCGCGGGCGAGGCGGGCGGGACCGTGACGCGCCTCGACCCGGCCGACCTGTCGGCACCCGGGGCGGAGGCGTTCGGCGCGTTCGGCGGGCGCGTGATGAGCGTCGTCGAGAGCGGCCGCCGGCTGTACGTCCTCGTCGACCTTCCGGGGCCGCTCGGGCGGATCGACGTGGTCGACCTCGACACCGGCGAGCGGGTCCGCCAGATCGCCGTCCCGTCGCCGCGCCGGATGGCCATCGCCGACGGGCGGGCCTTCGTGACCGCGGCGGACTCGTCCGTGGTGACGTCCGTCGCGCTCGCGACGGGCCAGCCCGGCGTCTCGGTCGACGTCGCCGGCCCCTCGGACGGCGTCGTCGCCGTCGACGGGCGTGTGTACGTGGGGCAGTGGGGCGGCGGGTTCGGCACCGTCGTCTGGATCCTCGACCCGCGCAGCGACATCGTGCGCGACCGGGTCGTGGTTGGCTGCGAGGGGCCGCGCGACCTCGTCGCTGATGGCGAGGGCGAGGTGTGGGTCTTCTGCACGGGCCACCCGTCCGTGGACGGCTCGCCGGTGGCGGCCGGCGAGGCCGTCGTGCTCGACGGTGCCGCGGTCGTCGCCCGGATTCCGCTCCGCGGCGAGGCCGGGACGCAGGGGCGCCACGACGCGGCCTTCAGCGCCCGTCACGACGAGGCGTTCGTCGTCGTCGGGACGGCCCTGGCGCGGTTCGACACGCGGACGAACACACTCATCGGGTACGTCGAGATCGACGGGGCCGCGGCCTCGCCGGTCGCGTCGGTTGCTCTCGACGATGCCAGCGGCCGGCTCTACCTCGGCCGCTTCGATGCCGCCGACCCGACCGGAGCGGCCGGGAGCGTCTCGGTCCACGACCGCACCGGAGCGCTCGTCGGGACGGCCCGGGCGGGCGTCGCGCCGGTGTCTATCGCCTTCGGCGAATGAGCGGGCTCAGCATCGACCGCTGCTTCTGCTTCGGCCGGTCGTTCGCGGACCTCCGCGCGACGGCTGCGGAGACCGGGGCGACGACCGTCGCCGGGCTCCAGGTGCACGTCCTGTTCGGCCAGAACTGCGCCCTGTGCCACCCGTACGTCCGGCGGATGCTGCGGACCGGCGAGACCGTCTTCGACGAGATCGTCACCGATGCCGACGAGCCGGAGGCGGCGGGTCAGTCGTCGAGGTAGACCGTCATCGCGTCGAGGTCGACCACGACCCGCTCGTCGGCCTTCGTCGGGACCGTCCGGCCCACGAAGTCCGGCTGGACCGGCACCTCGCGCCCGCCGCGGTCCACGAGGACCGCGAGCCGGATCGTGCGCGGGCGGCCGTGCTGGACCACGGCGTCGAGGGCGGCCCGCGCCGTCCGGCCGGTGAACAGCACGTCGTCGACGAGGAGCACGTCGCGGCCGGTCGCATCGGGTGCGCCGTGCGCGAGCGGCTCCGATGCCCCGGCCGGGCGGTCGTCGCGGAAGGCCGACACGTCGAGCGGGACGACGTCCACCGTCTGCCCGGCGACGGCCTCCACGGCCTGTGCGAGCGCCTCGGCGAGGCCGACGCCGCGGCGCTTGAGCCCGAACACGAGCAGGCGCTCGGCCCCGCGGTTGCGCTCGACGACCTCGCTGGCGAGGCGCGCGAGCGTGCGACGGACGCGCTCGGGCGTCATCAGAACCGTTCGGGACATCGCGCTTCCGGTGAAACGAGCAATGTAGGGGCACGCCGCCGGCGTGCCCACGCCGCGCCACGGCGCAGAATCCGCGCGCCGCCCTCTACCGTGGAGTTACCCCGCCGCGGCATCCGACAGCTCGCCGCGGAGCACTGTCACGGCCTGCCCGGTCAGTTCGACACGGTCCCCGACCGGGTCGCCTCCGGCCCGCACGCGCACGCCGACGTGCCCGCCGCGCGCGGACGCCTGGAAGCAGCGCAGCGTGTCCGTCCCGAGCTTCGCCGCCCAGTACGGTCCGAGTGCACAGTGCGCCGAGCCCGTCACCGGGTCCTCGTCGATGCCCGAGCCGGGGGCGAAAAAGCGCGACACGACGTCGTAGCCCGCACCCGCATCGGCCTGCGCCGTCACGACCACGCCGCGCGCGCCGAGCGCGCGGACGGCCGCGGGGTCGGGCGCGAGCGCGCGAACCGTCGCCTCGTCGGCTAGCTCGACGAACAGGTCGAACCGCGAGCGGCCGGCCCAGACGGGCGTACCGAGCACCTCGGCCGTCCCGACCGGTGCCTCGGCCTCGGCCGGCGGCGTCGCCGGGAAGTCCATCGTGTACGTCGCCGCGCCGGCTGTGCGGACGACGAGGCGCCCGCTCCGGGTGTCGAACCGCGCCTCGTCCGTCGAGGCGAGCGCGCCCGTCTCGAAGAGGACGTGGGCCGCGGCGAGCGTCGCGTGCCCGCACAGGTCCACCTCGACGGCCGGCGTGAACCAGCGCAGCCCGAACCGCGAGGTCGGCGCAGCCAACGTGTGCGCGCCGTCGGCCGGCGTGACGAACGCGGTCTCCGAGAGGTTCATCTCGGCCGCGAGCGCCTGCATCCACGCCGCGTCGGCGGGCGCGTCGAGGAGGCAGACGGCGGCCGGGTTGCCCGAGAACGGGCGGTCTGCGAAGGCGTCGACGACGGTGAGGGTCATGGGTTGAAGGGTTGAAGGGTTGAAGGGTTGAAGGG
>JANPJI010000221.1:0-9634 GCA_031425425.1 Rubricoccaceae bacterium | reverse complement strand
TCCACACGCTCGACTCCGTCGCCGTCGGAGCGGAGCCACACGGCCCCTTCATCGGCCGTCTGCAACACGCTCGCCCCGGCGACGAGCCACCGCGTCACAGGCTCTTCGTCGGGCAGCCCGTGGCGGTTGCGGCGCGAGACGGACACGACGGCGTAGGTCGGGGCCGTCCCCCGCACGCGGGCCGAGACGAGACTCGTGCCGGGCGGCACGCCCGAGGCGGCGGCGACGAACGGGAGCGACGAGCTCGTCCGGGACCCGTGGTGCCCGACCTTGACCACGTCGGCGTGCAGGAGGTGCGCGTAGTGAGCGACGATCTCTGCCTCGGCGGCTGTCTCGGCGTCGCCGGTAAGGAGCCAGCGCGTGCGGCCGTACTCGACGAGCAGCACGACGGACGCCTCGTTGGCCTCGCCGGCCGCGGCGAGCGCCCGCGACGGACCCAGAACGCGGATGCGAACGGTAGGATCGGCATCGAGCGTGTCGCCGGCGGAGACGCTCTGCGCCCGGACGCCGAGGGAGTCGGCCGTGCGGAGCGTCCGGCCCCACATGCCCGACGCGTCTGCCTGCCCGTTGAAGACGAGCCGCCCGACCGGCACGGCTTCCATCACGGCCACGGCCCCGCCGATGTGGTCCGCGTGCGGGTGCGTCATCACGAGCGCGTCGAGCCGCGTGACGCCGTAGCGGGCGAGGTGCGGCACGACGGTCCGCAGACCCTCGTCGCGCCGCGGCGTCCGCTCGCCGGCATCGATGAGGACAGCGTGGCCGTTGGGGAGGCGCAGCAGCGTCGCATCGCCCTGACCGACGTCGAGGAAGACGGCGTCGAGAGTCGGCCGGGCGTCGCCGCGAGCAACGGACGTCCACGCGCCTACGGCGAGGAGCGCGAGCGCGGCCAGGGCGAGGCGTCGGGGCGCGTCCGGGCGCGTCCAGACCGCGACGGCGAGCACGAGGCAGGCGAGAGCCGCGAGGACGAACGGGCTCGTCACGAACTGCTCGACGGTCAGGCCGCCCATCTCGCTCGCCCCGAACTGGCTCACCACGAGGAGGGCACGGACGCAGGCGGAGGTGAACGCGCCGAAGAGGTCCGCCCCGGCTGGCCACCAGCCCGCGCACGCGGCCGTGCCGAGGCTCCCGCCGAGGGCAGCGGACGTGAGCGGGATTGCGGGCACGTTGAGGACGATCCCCGACAGCGGAAGGCGGCCAAACCACGCGAGCAGGATCGGGGCCGTCCCGAGCGTCGCCACGACCGAGGCGACGAGCGACGTGGAGAGCGCCTTGCGGACGCCGGCCTGCGTCCACGCCTCGGGGAGCCAGCCGGTCACGACAGGCGCGCAGGCGACGAGGACCGCGACAGCCCCGAACGAGAGCTGGAAGCCGGCCTCGAAGAGCGCCGTCGGCCGCCACAGCAGGAGACCGAGCGCGGCCAGCCCGAGGCCGTTCAGCGTGTCCACGCGCCGCTCGGCCGCGCGTCCGACGATGAGCACGGCCGCCATCACGAACGCGCGCACGACGGGAGCCGCCGAGCCCGCCACGACGACATAGACGAACATCACGGCCAGTGTGACGCCGGTCCGCGTCCACTCGCCCGTGCGGCGCGGCACGCGAGCACGCCGCAGGAGCGGCCCGAGGAGCCCGTACAGCGCGAGCCCGACGAACACGAGGTGCAGGCCCGAGACGGAGAGCAGGTGCAGCAGGCCCGTCTCGCGGAACGCCTCGACGGTGGCGTCGTCGATCCGGCTCCAGTCCGCGACGAGGAGCGCGAGCGCGATGGCCTGCGCCTCGGCACCGGGGATGTGCCGCGCGACGGCCCGCCGGACGTGCCGCTGGACGCCGAACGAGAGCCGGTCCAGCACGCCGGTCGCCGGGGCGAGGAACACGACGGCGTCCTCGGCCTCGACGCGGAGCGTCGCGGCGACGCCCTGGTCGCGGAGGTACGTGCCGTAGTCGAAGTCGGCAGGGTTGCGGCGTGGGGGAGGCACGCCGAGGCGTCCGGTGAGGCGGACGCGGTCGCCGAGGCGCAGGGCAGGGTAGACGGGTTTCTCGGCCGGCTGCCCGCTGTACAGATCAGCCTGTGGCACGTCCAACCCTACCTGAATGCGCCCCGAGACGGTTCCTTCGATTGCACCGCGCCGCGCCGAGTCCACCTTGGCTACGAACCGGACGCTCCACTCGGACGCGACCGGCACGCTCGCGACGCGCGCCCAGACGGTGATTGGGGCCGCATCGTCGGTGTCTCGCCCGCGGACGGCGTCGGACGCCGCGCTCGCGGCGATGGCCGCAGCGTCGAGACTGGTAGCCTGCGGCGTGCGGAATGCGGCGAGGCGCGCGGCCCCCAGACCGGCCACCCCGCCGAGCACGACCGCCCCGACGGCGAGCGCGTGGAGCGTCACCATGCGCTTCCGCGTCGCCACGGCGTACGAACCGGCCCCGACGGCGAGCGCCGCGACAGCCGCGAGGTACGCGCCGGCCCCGGCGGCGGGCACGGAAGCCGCCCCGGTGATGCCGAGAGCGAGCGCAATTGCCGCCACGAGGAGCGGGCGGGACGTAACGCGGAGCGGAGCAGGCGGCGGAGCGAGCGACATAGATCCGGTTGATCCGGCGAGGCAGACGGGTGGTGGCTTCCTAGACTCGCGAGACGCCTCGGTCTAACCCCAGCGTCTCGGAGCGCAGGCGTGCAGGAGCGCAGGATTATTCTGGCATGCGCTCCTGCGTTCTCCCGCTCCTGCGTTACTGCTGCCTTCCTGTCTGCCTCCCCTTCTCCCGCTTTTGACTGAGCCCGCATCGGCCGGCCGGCTATCTTCGACGCCCCTCGCTCGTTGACCCCGATGTCGTTTCAGCCGCCCCGTCCGAGCAAGCGCCGCCAGGTGCGCGAGCGCGTCCTCCAGGCGCTCTACGCCTTCGAACTCAGCGGCGATGACGCCGAGCACGTCCTCGCAACCGTCATCGCGCCCGGCTTCGAGGGCGAGCGGACCTACGGCGACTTTGCGCGCAAACTCTTCCTCCGCGCGGCCGACGCGCGGACCGAGGCCGACGTCCTGATCGAGCGGCACCTCCAGAATTGGGAGATCTCGCGGCTCGCCCTCACGGACCGGCTCGTGCTCTGGATCGCTATCGCGGAGTTCCTCTACTTCGAGGACATCCCGCCGAAGGTGACGCTCAACGAAGCTGTCGAGGTTGCACGGGCCTTCGGCTCGGACAACAGCGCCGGCTTCGTCAACGGCGTCCTCGACGCGATCCTGAGCGACCTCCGCGCGGCGGACCGGCTCCACAAGACCGGCCGCGGCCTCGTCGATGCGGGTCCCCGGGTCGTCGCGCCCGCTCCCGAGGTGCCGGTCGTGCCCGAGGTGCCGGTCGTCCCGGACGCCGTTTAGCCCGGTGGCGCTCTACGCCATCGGCGACGTCCACGGCTGCGCGAAGACGCTCGACGCGCTCCTTGCCTGCCTGGACCTGACACCCGACGACCGGGTCGTCTTCGTGGGAGACTACATCGACCGCGGGCCGGACTCGCGCGGCGTCATCGACCGGCTACTCGACATGGAGGAGGCCGCGTGGCTCGGAAACGGGCCCGTCTGCACATTCCTGCGCGGCAACCACGACCAGATGATGGTTGATTACCTCAACGGAACCGGCGACTACGACCTCTGGCGCGCCAACGGCGGCGTGTTCACCCTCGAGTCCTACGCGTCTGCCGGCGACGTCCGTATCCCGACCTCGCACGCCTCGTTTCTCGCCCAGACGTCGATCCTGTACGAGACGCCGGACTTCGCGTTCGTCCACGCCGGGCTGGACCCGCGCCTCTCGGTTGAGGACAACCTCCGCCGCGCCGACCCCGACATTCTCCTGTGGACGCGCGACCACCTCGACGCCGACCTGTCGCTGTGGGAGAAGCCCGTCGTGTGCGGCCACACGCCCACCACGGAGCCGGTCGACCGGCCGGCACTGATCGGGATCGACACGGGAGCCGTCTTCGTGGGCCGGCCCGGCCTGGGCCGGTTGACGGCGGTTCGCCTCCCGGAGCGCGAGTTCATCTCAGTCTCCTACTGCGAGTAAGCATCTGATGACAAAGCGAATCATCCTGAAAATCGCCCTCGTCGTCTTTCTCGTGGTGCCCGTCCGCGCGCAGGGACTGGCGGTAAACGCCGACACGCACATCTACGGAGGCGTCGGGCTGGGGGAGGGGATGGGGCTCGCCGCTATCGGGGCCTCGCCGGTCTTCGACGTGTTCACGCGCGAGGTGGCGGTCCTCGCCGCCTACCGATCGGGCGGCGACGACACAGACGGACGCCTCTCTGCGGCGTTCGGAGTCGGAGGCGGAATCCGGCTGCTCCGCCTCGCCTCCATCGCACGACCGCGGTCGATCCCCACCGGCGACCTCGACGTGGGCCTTCGGGTCGGACCCACGTTCTCGGTCGGCCTGGGCGCGCAGACCGACGCGCAACGCGCGCGCGCGTTCGCCGTCTTTGCAGATCCGTTCGTGCGCGTCTCTCGGAGCGTCCGCGGACGGTCTGCATTCGCCGAACTCGGCACCCAGGCCCCGAACGTCCGCGTCGGCCTGTCGGCTCGCCTCGGCCGGTAGCCGGCCAGCACGTCTCTGGTTTTCGCGCCGACTCCCCCGCCGCAGCCGGACGGTACGGCTAGACTTGGCAGACTGGACGCGGCAAGCGGCCGAACAGGCCGCCGTCCTGCCCGTCCCCAGTTCCCACTCGCCAGTCTCCCAATGGCTCTCCGCGTCGGTATCGTCGGGCTCCCCAACGTCGGCAAGTCCACGCTCTTCAACGCCCTCTCCGAGGCGGGTGCCGAGGCGGCGAACTACCCGTTCTGCACAATCGAGCCCAACGTCGGCGTCGTCGGCGTGCCTGACTTTCGGCTGGACCGGCTCGCTGAACTCGCCGGCTCGAAGCAGAAGCTCCCTGCCACGATCGAGTTCGTCGACATTGCCGGGCTCGTCGCGGGTGCCTCGAAAGGGGAGGGTCTGGGCAACAAGTTCCTGGCGCACATCCGCGAGGTGGACGCCGTGGTCCACGTCGTGCGCTGCTTCGAGGACCCCAACGTGGTCCACGTCGAGGGCACCGTGGACCCCGTCCGCGACGCGGAGACGATCGACACCGAGCTGATGCTCAAGGACCTCGAAACCGTCGAGAAGCGTCGCGAGCGCAACGTCAAGCTCGTTCGTGCCGGCGACAAGGGTGCCAAGGCCGAGGCGGACGTGCTGGACCGGCTCGACGCTCACCTTGGCGAGGGGCGCACGGTGCGGACGATGGAGACGACGGACGCCGAGGCCGAGATCGTCCGCGAGATGTTCCTCCTGACGGCCAAGCCGGTCTTGTACGCCGCCAACGTGGCCGAGACGGACCTGCCGGACGGCAACGCCGCCGTCGAGCGGGTCCGCGAGCGGGCCGAGATGGAGGGCGCGGGCGTGGTCGTCATCTCGGCCGAGTTCGAAGCCCAGCTCGTCGAGATCCCGGTCGAGGACCGCGCCGAGTTTCTCGCCTCGGCAGGCGAAGACGAGAACGGCCTGACGCGCCTCGTACGGTCGGCTTATGCCCTGCTCGGGCTGATCACGTACTTCACGGCCGGCCCGAAGGAGTCGCGCGCGTGGCAGATCCGCCAGGGGACCAAGGCCCCCCAAGCGGCGGGCGTCATCCACACCGACTTCGAGAAGGGCTTCATCCGCGCAGAGACGATCAAGTTTGCGGACTACGACCGGCTCGGGACAGAAGCGGCCGTCCGCGAGGCGGGTGCGCTGCGGAGCGAGGGCAAGGAGTACACCGTCGCCGACGGCGACGTGATGCTGTTCCGCTTCAACGTCTGAACGCAAAGCGCCCCGCCGGCTAGATGCTAGCGGGGCGCAGGAGGTGCCGAGCGGACTTGAACCGCTGTAGCAGGTTTTGCAGACCTGTGCCTAACCACTCGGCCACGGCACCACACTGGAGAAACTACGCCACGCCGCAGCCTACCCTGTTCGGCGTCGGCGAAAACGGCGGGTACGCCCGGCAGGGCTCGAACCTGCGACCTAGAGATTAGAAAGCTCTTGCTCTATCCAGCTGAGCTACGGGCGCAGCGCGCCTCGGCGGTCCGACAGTCGGGGCGGCCGGATTCGAACCGACGACCTCTCGCTCCCAAAGCGAGCGCTCTACCGGGCTGAGCTACGCCCCGAATGTCCCCGCGGGGCACGGCGCAAGATACGGCCCGACACACCGGGCGTTGAGCGGCCCGAGCCCTTCGGTCGCAGCGTCCGCCGACACGCGGGTGTGCGTCTGCGAGGGGCGCGACCGCGGTATGGGGGCGGCCGGACTCCGTGTGTGGACGAGGCGGCGGTGCTCGGCACGGGCACAGCACGCTGCGCCCCTACCTTCCAGGTTCACCGGCTGCTATGCCCTCATGACCGACCCGTCCGTCGTTTCCCGTCCACTTCAGGCCCTGTGGGGTGCGGTCACAGCCGGGGGCGTGACTGCTCTGATCGCTCTCACGGTCCTCTCCCTGTCGCAACCGGCCGCTCCAGCCGCGGCGCAGGCGGACAACGCGTTCTACGCGTGCGCCGTCTACGGCGTCGTCGCGCTCGCGCTCGCGTTCTGGCTCCTGCGGCGTATGGAGACCCGGATTGCCAGTGCCCCGTCCGACGCCGCGGCGCTGGCCGTGGCGCGAGGGCACGGCGTGGCCGCCCTCGCCGCCGTCGAGTCGTCCGCAGTGATGGCCGGGATGGTCGTGTTTTTGACCGGCAACCTGCTCGCGCTCGCGTTCGGCGTCCCGCTCGTCGCGTTCGCAGCGCTCACGTGGCCGAGTGCATCGCGCGTCGCTGGCTGGCTGGCGCTGCGGCGGTAGGGGAAACGCAGAACGGGGCGACCCCGCCGTGCGGAGCCGCCCCGGTGGAGGAGCACAAGCCCGCGGGCCGCCTAAGCGGCGCGGGCGGCCTTGAGCTCGTCCTGGACCTGGCTCGCCTCGACCATCTTCGAGCGGAACTCGAACTGGCCGTTCTGCTTCTTCGAGGCGACGATGACCTTGGCCATCTGCTTCGCCTCGGCACCGGCACCACGGTTGGTGCGCTGGTTCTTGGAGACCTTCTTTGCCATGGGGGTAGAGGATGCGCAACGCGTACTCCGTGATCCGCATTTGAGGTACGGACCACGCAGTACGAATCACTACTTGATCTCGCGGTGGACGGTGTGCTTGCGGAGCTTCGCGTTGTACTTCTTGAGCTCCATGCGCGCCGTCGTGTTGCGGCGGTTCTTCATCGTCGAGTAGCGCGACGTGCCCGGTGCCTCGGTGCACTCGAGGATCACCTGGATGCGCGCGTCCTTGCCTTTTGCCATCGTCGTAAGGGATACAGCCCGTCTCGCCGGGGTCGGCGGGAGGCCCGAATGCTAGAGGGAGACGCCGGCGGCGCGGGCCTCGCGGAGAACGGCGGAGACGCCCTTCTTGTTGATCGTCTTGATCGTCTGGGCAGACACGCGGAGCGTCACCCAGCGGTCCTCGTCGGCCACGTAGAACCGCTTCTTCTGGAGGTTGACCTCGAAGCGACGGCGGACCTTGTTGTTCGCGTGCGAGACGTGGTTGCCCGACATCGGGCCCTTGCCGGTGATCTGATCTTTGCGTGCCATCGGAGCGGGGAGGCCGGGGCCTCCAGGGTGTCAGAGCGCCTCGCTGGCGCAGAACTCGGCAGTGCCGAGGAGGGAGCCCGACAACCTACGGAGCCGCACCCGGCCCGTCCAAGCCGAAATCCGCCCTCGCGTGTGAGACCGGAGCGAAGACGGGCCGCAGAAAAGACGATCAGAGAGGGCGATCAGGTCCGCCGAAGCCCGTTCGTCGCCGCGGGCTGTTCGGCGACGCCGTCGGTCATCCAGCACCCGTCATACGCGCCGCCGACCTGGCGCGAGAGCCCGAACGCGTAGGTCACCCGTCGCCCGTCGCTCTGGACCAGGGTCACGGCCTGCACGGCCCGGCGGCCGTCGACGCGGATCGGGGCGTACTCGGCCCGCACGAACCCGAGCATGTCGCCGTACCCGCCCCGGATCATCTGGCTGAACCGGGCGAGCGGCCCCGTCGCCTGCCGGTTCGAGGGCGACGCGAAGCGGAAGGCCGCCTCGATGCCCGCGTCCGGCGTCGGCTCGTCGTTGCGCTGAAGCGCCTCGACCTGGATCCGGACGACGTCCTCGGGGCTCAACTCTGGCGACGGACCGGGTCCGCCGTCCTGACCGGCAGCGGGTTCGGCGGCGAAGAGGAGAAGCGCCGTCACGGCTCCGATAAGGGCGGTCGAGATCACGGTCATGGCCGTCGGGGAGAGGGTTCGGGTCAGGTCGCGGCGGGTTCGAGGACGCCGGCCCCGTCCCAGATCGGGTAGTCGGTGTAGCCCTCAGCCCCGCCGCCGTAGAAGGTGGCTGTGTCGGGCTCATTGAGCCCGGCCGGGAGCCCGGCGGCGCGCGCCGCGGCGCGGAGCGGCAGGTCCGGGTTGGCCAGGAACTCCCGCCCGAACGCGACGGCGTCGGCGTGTCCGTCGGCGAGAAGCCGCTCGGCGTCGTCCAGGCCGATGCCGCCGTTGGCGATGAGCACGCCGCTGTAGTGGCCGCGGACGACGCTGAGCGCGTCGAACGACCGGTCGCCTCCAGTGCGGTCGTTGGGGCAGATGGCGTGGATGTACGCGAGTCCGGCGGTCGCGGCCCGCGCCGCGGCCTCGCCGAAGGTCTCGGCCGGGGTCGCATCGACGACGCCGTTGTTGCCCTGCCCGAAGGAGAAGCGGACGCCGACGCGGTCCGCGTCCCACACGTCGAGCACAGCTGCGGTGACGTCGTCGAGGAAGCGGAGGCGGTTGCCGAGCGTGCCGCCGTAGCGGTCCGTCCGGCGGTTGGTGCCGGACGACATGAACTGCTCGATGAGGTACCCGTTGGCCGCGTGGATCTCGACGCCGTCGAAGCCGGCGTCGCGGGCGCGCTGCGCGCCGTCGCGGAAGGCCGTCACGGTGTCGTCGATCTCCGCCTCGGTCATGGCGTGCGGCGTCTCGAAGTCGGCCATGGAGAAGTCCGGGAGCATGGCCTGCTTGCCCTCGATGGCGACGGCCGAGGGCGCGAAGGGGAGCGCGCCGCCGTGGTAGGCCGAGTGCGACACGCGCCCGACGTGCCACAGCTGGAGCACGACGCGCCCGCCGACGGCGTGGACGAGGTCCGTCACCGCGGTCCAGCCCGCGGCCTGCGCGTCGGTGTGGATGCCCGGCGTGTCCGGGTAGCCCTGCCCGCGCGGCGTCACCTGCGTCGCCTCGGCGACGATCAGCCCGGCCGAGGCGCGCTGCGCGTAGTACGTCGGCGCGAGCGCGTTGGGGACGCCGCCGCGGTGGCGGCTCCGCGTGAGCGGGGCCAGAACGATCCGGTTGGGCAGCGTGAGCGGGCCGAGGTCGAGTGGCGAGAGGAGCATCGCGTCGAGGCGTGTGCGCGCCGGAAGGGGTTCGCCCACACACGCGGGCCGGACGCGCCGGGATCCGTCCCGAACGGTTGCCGGCGCGCCTCGGACCGGCCCGAACGCACGACGCCGGCCTGACGAATCAGGCCGGCGTCGCGAAAACTGCCGCCGCGTCGAGGCGCGGTCAGAACAGGCCGAAGCGGACCTGGACGACGTGGTTGCGGCGGCTCTGCTGGCCGAGCAGCCGCCCGTC
>JANPJI010000220.1:0-1930 GCA_031425425.1 Rubricoccaceae bacterium | reverse complement strand
TCACGACGTTCGTCTACGGCGGGCGCGTATATGAGGCGCGGCTGGAGGGCGCCGAGACGCTCCAGGCCCCCGTCGTCGAGGTGTGGGTCCGGCTGCTCCCGCGCGAGGACCGCCCGGCGGCGTGGCTGAACACGGCCCAGGCCGGGATCGTCCCGTGGGACCCCGTCTGCGGCGGCTGAGGACAGCCAGCGTTCCGTGAGTTCACCTCACCCTGTCCCTCCGGTCAGGCCCGGGTTCACCCGGCGGGTATCCCGGTCCCGTTGGGAGAGGGGACGCCCCAGAGAGGACCGCGTCGGCATTCTTGTAGGATGACGCGGCGCGTCTACGACGTCCCCTTTCCTCGGGGAGAGGGACAGGGTGAGGGGCTTCATGGCTCTCTCACCGCGCGACGACGAGGCGCGACGACGAGGCCCTCTCCCCCGCTGACGCGCGGACGACGTACAGCCCCACCGGCCACCCGGACGTGTCGACGCGGAGCGTCAGCGCCTCGGATGCCGGCCCGTCGTGGAGCACCGCCACCTCGCGCCCGAGCGCGTCGTACGCGGCGACGCGAACCGTCCCGGCGTCGGACAGCGAGAGCGTGAGTGTAGACGCGTTCCGGCCGGGATTCGGCGCGAGCGCCAGCGAAAGGTCGGTGCCTCTTGGCCCTACTTCGGAGGCGACAGGCATCACGTTCAGGACCTCGACGTTCAGCGGCACAGCCGAGCCCCCCGAATAGACCCGCAGCGTGTCCGTGAAGTTCTCCCCGCCACCAGGCCGGCAGACGTCGCAGAACCTGCCGAACCCCGAGATCACGACGGAATCGGAAGGTGCCAGCGTCCGCCCGAACAGGTCGGAGTTTTGACACGGGCCGAGCAGGATGAAAGAAGCGTAGCACTGAACGACCCCGTTGCTGAACTCGCTCCCGACGTACAGCTGGAACACGAACCCCACGCTGCCGCGGTAGGTCTCGGGGGACTCGGTCGTGACGGCCCGAAGGCTGTCGAGCGTGACGGGCGCTGCGGTCCCGTTTCGCAGGACGAGCGAGGTGCTCGACGAGTTGTCGTACGGGTTCGGCGTCGCGGTGAGGCCGCCCTGCGCCGAGGCGAGCGGCGCAGCGAACAGGACGAGGCCAAGGGCGAGCGAGGAGCGAAAGAGCATCGGCGGGCAGGCGGGTTCGGCCTGAAACATAGAGCAACACGTACGCTCACGGTTCGCGCCGAAAAAAACACTACCCCAGTTCGGCGGCCTCCAGCCCGGCGAGGCGCGGGTTCGCGACAGCGGTGTCCGCCTCCACGACGCCGTCGCGGAGGCGCACCACGCGCCGCGCGTGGGCGGCGATGTCGTCCTCGTGCGTGACCACGATGAGCGTGTTGCCCTCGCGCGCGAGCCGCTCGAAGAGGCGCATGATTTCCTCGCTCGTCGTCGAGTCCAGGTTGCCCGTCGGCTCGTCGGCCAGCAGGATCGCCGGGCGGTTGACGAGCGCCCGCGCCACGGCGACGCGCTGCCGCTGCCCGCCCGAGAGCTCGTTCGGCCGGTGCGTGAGCCGGTCACCGAGACCCACCGACGCCAGCGCCTCGGCGGCCCGCTCGCGGCGCTCGGACCGCGAAACGCCCGCATACACGAGCGGAAGCTCGACGTTTTCGAGGCAGTTCTGGCGCGGGAGCAGGTTGAACGTCTGGAAGACGAACCCGATCTGCCGGTTGCGGACGTGCGCGAGCGCGTCGTCGCTCAGCGTCCCGACGTCCTGCCCGTCGAGGCGGTACGCGCCAGACGTCGGCACGTCGAGGCAGCCGATGATGTTCATCAGCGTGCTCTTGCCCGAGCCCGACGGCCCCATCACGGCGACGTACTCGCCGGGCTGGACGGCCAGCGTGCACCCGCGCAGCGCGTGGACGGTCTCGGACCCCATCGGGTACGACTTCCACACGTCGGCGATGTCGATGACGGG
>JANPJI010000219.1:0-2770 GCA_031425425.1 Rubricoccaceae bacterium | reverse complement strand
TCGAGGACGCGCCCGCCGCCCGAGCCGTCGGGCGCGGCGTCCATCTCGCGGAGCTTCTCGCGGAGGACCGGGACGAGCCGGAGCGCCACGTCGGCGTCCTCGCAGGCGTACGGGCCGACGTCCTCGACAGGCACGTCGCGCATCGAGAGCGCGTTCTTGCCCGTCCCGATGAGGTCCGTGATTGGCTGCGGGCGGTAGTTGAGGTGGAACGAGGCGACGTCGTCGAGCTTGTGGCTCGCCTCGGGGTTGATGAGGTAATGCGCCACCATCGTGTCGAAGATGGGCCCCGCCACGCGGACGCCGTGGCGCGCCATCACGACGAGGTCGTACTTGACGTTGTGGCCGACTTTGAGCAGCGTGGCGTCTTCGAGCCCCGCGCGGACCGCCTCGACCGCCGTCTTCTCCGGCGTCCCGTCCGGCAGCGGCGTCGGCAGGTAGACGGCCGAGCCCTCCTCCCGCGAAAGCGCGATCCCGACCAGTTCGGCCTCCATGGACTCGACGCTCGTCGTCTCGGTATCGAACGAGAGGATGTCCGCGTCTGTGCCGACGGCCGTGGCGAGGCCGAGCGACTCGCGGTCGTAGACGGTCTGGTAGTCCGCACCGCCCTCGGCCATGGCGGTGACGGGCTCGTACGGGCCGAAGTCGAACGAGAGCGACGGGTCCTCGTCCGGCAGGAGCGTCTGGCGCGTCGTGCGGGCGCGGCCGGCGGCGTAGTCCTTGACGCGGCTGCGGAGGCGGCCGCCGAAGCCGACCTCGTCGAAGAGCGCGCCGACCGCCTCCAGGTCCGGGTCGGTGCGGCGGAGCGTGTGCCAGTCGAGGTCGAACGGGACGGCGGTGTCGATGCAGACGAGGTGCTTCGAGAGGCGCGCGTCGTCGGCGTAGGTCTCCAGCCCCTCGCGGGCCTTCTTGCCCTTCACGTCGGCCGCGTGGTCGAGGAGGTTCTCGACCGAGCCGTAGGTCGCGATGAGGTCCACGGCCGTCTTCTCGCCGATGCCGCGCACGCCGGGCACGTTGTCCGAGGCATCGCCCATGAGCGCGAGCAGATCGACGAACTGCTCGGGGTCGAGGCCGCCGTACTTCTCGCGGAAGGTCGCCGGCGTCTCGCGGTCGAACGCCTCGCCCTGGTACGGCGGGCGCAGCATGTGGACGGCCCCGCGGCCGGACTCGCCCGCAGCCGGGACGGTCCGGTCGGCGAGAAGCTGACGGAAGTCTTTGTCCGGTGAAAAGATGACCACGTCGACGTCCTCGGTCTGGGCGCGCCTGGCGAGCGTCCCGATGACGTCGTCCGCCTCGACGCCCTCGACCTCGAGCAGCGGGATGTCGAACGCCTCGACGAGGCGCTTGATGTAGGGCAGCGCGCCCTTGATGCCGTCCGGCATGGGCGGCCGGTGGCCCTTGTAGTCCGCGTAGGCGACGGAGCGGAAGTTGGGCGTGCCCGACATCGAGTCGAATACGACGGCGATGTGCTCGGGGGCGTGGTCTTCGAGGAGCTTGAGCAGGGCCGTGGCGAAGCCGTAGAGCGCGCGCGTGTCCGTGAGGCCGTCGGGCGTCGTGAGGATCGTGTTGCTCATCGAGAAGAAGGCCCGGTAGGCGAGGGCCATCGCGTCGGCGAGGAAGAGCGTCTCGCGCGGCGCTTCCGTGCCCGCTGGAGCTGCCGGAACGGGGTCGGACGGGTCGACGTCCCACGGCGGAGCGTCGTCCGGCAGGGTCACGGAGACGCGCGGCGGGCCGGCGTCGTCGGGGAACGGGGCGTCGAACAGGGTCAGGTCGGTCGGCATCGAGGCGGCGGGCGGCGGGACGGAGGAGGTTAACGCCCTGTGGCGACGACGGGGTGTCAGATCCGGTTGCGGGGTGCGACGCAGCGGCGGCGGCGCGGAACCTTGTCCGCCGCCCACCTATCCTCCCGTCCTCCCGTCCGTCCTCTCCTCATGCCCATCCTCCTGTTCGACATCGACGGCACGCTCTACGACGGCCACGGCGTGGGCCGGGCGGCCGTCGAGACGACGCTCGCGGCGCGCCTCGGCCGGCCCGTGGACACGTCGGCGGTCGCGTTCTCGGGGCGGACCGACCCGCAGATCTTCCGCGCGATCCTCTCGGACACGGCCCTCGTGGGCGAGCTCGACGGCCACTTCCCGGACCTTCTCGCCGAAGCCATCGAGGCGTACCACGCCGACATGCTCGTGCGCCTGCCGGACGCGCGGGCGACGGCCATCGCCGGGGCGACCGAGGCGGTCCGCCGGCTCCACGGCGCGGGCATCCCCGTCGGCCTGCTCACAGGCAACATCGAGCCCCTCGCCTACCTCAAGGTCGAGGCGGTCGGGCTGGAGCGGGCGCTGTTCCCGTTCGGCGCGTACGGGTCCGACGACGAGAGCCGCGACGCGCTGCCGGGCGTCGCCGCGGAGCGCGCCTCGGCCGTGCTCGGCCGGACGGTCGAGACGCGCGAGCTGGTCGTCGTCGGCGACACGCCGCTCGACGTCGCCTGCGCACGGGCCGCCGGGGCGCTCGCCGTCGCCGTCACCACGGGGCGCTTCTCGGCCGACGACCTCGCCCACGCCGATCTCGTGCTGGACTCGCTCGACGGGCTCACCGCGGAGGTCGTTGCGGGATTGACGGGGTGAGGCACGCGCCTGCGTTTCGCAGGCCTCGACCTCCTTCAGGCGGCTCGGGCGACGCGCTCCTCGCGGCCGGCGCGCTTCTGGTACCACGCCATCAGCGGCGTCACCGAGACGCCGTGGACGACCGCGCTCGCCACGACGACCGTCAGCACGAG
>JANPJI010000218.1:0-3633 GCA_031425425.1 Rubricoccaceae bacterium | reverse complement strand
GTTCGCACCTCGCCGCCGACGAGCCCGCCGACCCACAGCGCGGCGGCGAAGATCGGCGACTTCCCGCTCGCCCGGGGCACGAGGTAGCCGGTTCCACTCGTCGCCCCGTTGCCATGGAAGAGTGAGCCGGTGTTGAAGACGCGGGCAAAGAGGTCCGGTGTGGCGAGGTCGCCCTGCGCAGTCCCGAGCACGCACGAGCCGGGCGTCTGTGCGGTCGCGAGCGTCGGGAGCAGGACGACAAGCGTGAGGAGCAATCGGCACATCGGCACAGGCGTGAGGAGGCAGACAAGGACGGGCTCGAACTCGGTCCGTGCAAGGAGGGCGACCCGGAGTGCCCGAACGCACCGCGCCCCGGCCGCACAGGGCAGCCGGGGCGCGGACAGTGTCGGCGGGCGGGTCAGTACTGCGTCGTGACCGCCTTGCGCTTGAGGGCCGAGAGCCACCGCGTGATGTCGATGCCCTTGGGGCACGCCTGGACGCAGTTGAAGATGGTGTAGCACTTCCACAGGCCGTCCTTGGAGTCCACGACCCGGAGGCGCTCCTCGGGCGCGGTGTCGCGGCTGTCGAAGACGTAGCGGAACGCCTTCAGCATCGCCGCCGGCCCGAGGTAGTCCGGGTCGGCCCACGTGGACGGGCACGAATGCGTACACGCGCCGCACATGATGCACTTGGTCGCGTCCTCGATGATCGCGTGCTGCTCCGGCGTCTGGAGGCGCTCCTTCTCGGGCGTCGCGTCGGTGTTGATGAGGTACGGCATCACGGCGCGGTACTTCGCGAAGAAGCCCGTCGTGTCCACCACGAGGTCTTTGAGGACGGCCGCGGCGGGGAGCGGCTCGAAGATCACCGTCCCGCCCTCCTTCACGCCGAGGTCGTGGACGAGCGTCGAGCACGCGAGGCGGTTCTCGCCGTTGATCTTCATCGCGTCGGACCCGCAGATGCCGTGCGCGCAGGACTTGCGGAACGTGAGCGTGCCGTCGAGGTGCCACTTGACGTAGTGGAGCAGGTCGAGCGCGCGGTCCATCGGCTCGGCGGGGACCTGGTAGTCGTCCCAGCGCGGGCGCTCGTCCTTGGTCGGGTCGAATCGGCGGACGCGGACGGTGAGCGTCAGCGCGCTCTTCGCGGCCTTGCCTTTCTCGGCCCGTGCGGCCCGGGTCTCGGCGGGCGGCGCAACCTTGGTGACTTCCATAATCGGGATCGGGGAACGGCCAACGGCCATCGGGGGAGAAATACAGGAGCGAGTGGGAGGGCTCGGGACGTCGTCCCCGATGCCCGACACCCGATGCCCGTTCGCCTCAGTACTTGCGCTCTTTCGGCGTGAACTGCGTGATGACGACGTCCTTGTAGGCGATCTCGACGCCGCCGGCCTGGTCGCTCGTGAACAGCGTGTGCTTGAGCCAGCCGGCGTCGTCGCGGCTGGAGTGGTCCTCGCGGAGGTGCGCGCCGCGAGACTCGGTGCGGTTGCGCGCCGAGGCAGCGATGGCCTCGGCGTAGTCGACCATGAACTGGACCTCGACGGCGTCCATGAGGTCCGTGTTGAAGCGCGCGCCCTTGTCCTCGACCGTCACCGTGGCGGCGCGGGCGCGGAGGTCCTGGAGGTCGGTCAGCGCCTCGGCGAGCGTTTCGTCGGTGCGGTACACGGAGACGTTCTTCATCATGGTCTCCTGGAGGTCGGTGCGGATCGAGACCGCCTTCTCGCCGGCCGTGCGCGCGAGGATGCCGTCGAGCATGTCGCGGGTCGTGCCCTCGGCGTTGGCCGGGAGCGGCTCGCGGGCGTTGCCCTCCTGAAGGATCGCTTTCGCCATCGCCATGCCCGTGCGGCGACCGAACACGACGAGGTCCAGCAGGGAGTTCGTCCCGAGGCGGTTGGCCCCGTGGACGCTCACGCAGGCGCACTCACCCGCCGCGTAGAAGCCCGGCACGACCTGCCGGCCGTCGGCCCCGGCCACGACCTGACCGTCCACGTTGGTCGGGATGCCGCCCATGGCGTAGTGGCACGTCGGCGCGATGGGGATGGGCTTCTTGACCGGGTCGATGCCGAGGTAGACGCGGCTGAAGGTCGAGATCTCGGGCAGCTTGTGCTCCAGCACGTCCTTGCCGACGCCCGTCATGTCGAGGTAGACGTAGTCCTTCCCGTCGATCCCGCGGCCCTCACGGACCTCCTTGTAGATGCACTGCGCGACCATGTCGCGCGGGGCGAGGTCCTTCACGGTCGGCGCGTAGCGCTCCATGAAGCGCTCGCCCTCGGAGTTGCGCAGGATGCCACCCTCGCCACGCGCGCCCTCGGTGATGAGGATGCCGAGGCGGTAGAGGCCCGTCGGGTGGAACTGGACGAACTCCATGTCCTCCAAGGGGAGGCCCGCCCGGAGGGCGATCGCGAAGCCGTCGCCGGTGCCGGCGTGCGCGTTGGAGGTCGTCTTGAAGGCGCGCCCGTAGCCGCCGGTCGCGAAGCAGGTGATCTTGGCGTGGAACGTGTGGACCTGCCCCGTGAGGATCTCGTAGGCCACGCACCCGACGACCGCGGCGTCGTCCGAGTCGTCGGCGCGGACGAGGTCCAGCACCTGGTACTCGTCGTAGAACGTGACCTTCTGCTTCACGCACTGCTCGTAGAGCGTGTGCAGGATCATGTGGCCCGTGCGGTCGGCGGCGTAGCACGCGCGGCGGACGGGGGCCTCGCCGAAGTTGCGCGTGTGGCCGCCGAAGCGGCGCTGCGCGATCTTGCCCTCGCGCGTGCGGCTGAACGGGACGCCGTAGTGCTCGAGCTCGATGATGGTCCGCGGCGCGTCCGCGCACATCGTCTCGATGGCGTCCTGGTCGCCGAGGTAGTCCGAGCCCTTGACGGTGTCGAAGGCGTGCCACAGCGGGTTGTCGTCCTCCTCGTTGCCGAGCGCGGCCCCGATGCCGCCCTGCGCGGCGCCGGTGTGCGAGCGCAGCGGGTGCAGCTTCGAGACGACGGCGACGTCGGCCCCGCCCTCGCGGGCGTAGAGCGCGGCCATCAGCCCGGCCCCGCCGGCACCGACGATGACGATGTCGTGGGAGAATGTCATAGGAAGCCAGTGGGCAGTGGCCAGTGGCCAGTGGCAGAAAGAGACGGACGAATGGACAGCCTGTCGGGGCGGGACGAGCAGCCTCTGCCACTGGCCCCATCCCACTGGCCACTGGCCCTCAGAGGCCGGCGACGATGACGGAGTACGAGCCGACGACGAACAGCACGAGCGCGAGCCCCCACGACAGCGCCGAGGCACCGACGCGCATCATGTCGTTGCGGACGTAGTCCGTGAGGATGTTGTTGAGCCCGTAGAAGCCGTGGTGCAGCGCGAAGGAGAGGAAGAGCAGGTTGAAGCCCTTCCAGAGCACAGCGTACACGGGGTCGCCGAGGCGCAGCATGAGCACGTCGTACGGCGTCACGGCGTCGGTCTCGGCCGGCGGGTGAGTCGGGCCAGGGGCCGTGCCGTCCGAGCGGTCCGGCTGCATCACGACAGGCACGGCGCGCGGCTGTGCGGGCGCGGGCTGGCCCGTCCGCGCGCGCGCGGCGCGGACCGCCGCCTCGGCCTCGTCGGCGTACTGCGGCAGCTCACCCTCGGCGGCGGCACCGGCCGTGATGACCGAGTGCGAGACGGACGCCGTCGTGCGGCT
>JANPJI010000217.1:0-11990 GCA_031425425.1 Rubricoccaceae bacterium | reverse complement strand
GCTCGACACCGAGCCCTCGGCGGGCTCCATCTTCAAGAAGATCGACGGCGTCGGCGCGGGGCGCCTCGCGGACGGGTGCGGGCTCAAGGGCTGCCGCATAGGCGGGGCCGTCGTCACGGAGCGGCACGCCAACATCGTCGTGAACGCGGGGGCTGCGGAGGGCCGGCCGGCGACGGCCCGCGACGTGCGCCACCTCATCGGGTACGTCCAGGAGACGGTGGCGCGCGAGACGGGCTACCGGCTGAGCCCCGAGATCGGGTTCGTGGGTGCCTTCGGCGACCTCGGACCGCTGCCTGCACACGGTTGGGAGGACACGGATGGCTACCGCGGCGGCGTCCCGCCCGGCGGCTACCCGTGACGCCGGGCGACGTGTCGAGCACCTCGTGGCTCGCCCCGTCGGCTAACCCCCTGTTCTCGGCGCCCGTCCCGCCAGATGTGGGGTGGGCGCTGCCGTCGCCCCTGTAGGGGATCCCCCCGCAGGCATCACCGATGTCGGGACGTACGTTCCACGTCGACCTGCGCGCAGATCCTGCACATGCCCGTGCATGAGCCGCATATCCGGCGGCTGGCGGACCCTCGTGAGGAGCCCGGGCGCGCCCCGGCACCTTCCTTGCACAGGTAGCGCGCCTCCCGCTCTCCTGCCCCGATGCGCCTCATTTACGCTGCTGTCACCCTCGCGGCCGTCCTCGCGCCGCCTGCCGCGGCCCAGTGGACGTCGCAGAGCCCGTCCCCGACGAGCCTCGACATCCGCGGCGTCGGCGCGCCGACGGCGCAGCACGTCTTCGTCGCCACCGAGGACGACTCGTTCGACGACAGCGGAGCCCTGTTCGAGTCCCAGGATGGCGGCGCGACGTGGGTCCAGCGCGACGTGCCCGCGGACGGCTTCTCGCCGTTCAACGGCCTCTTCTTCCTCGACGCCCAGCGCGGGTGGGCCTTTGGCAACGAGAACGTCCGCACGGTCGACGGCGGCGCGACGTGGCAGGCGCTGCCGTTTCTCGGCTCGACGTACCACATGGAGTTTTTCACTCCCGCCTTCGGCGTCGCGTCGACCAACGGTGGCCTCTCCGTCAGCCGCGACGGCGGCGTCTCGTGGGACGAGTCGCCGAGCGGCCTCTACGACTTCGATTTCGCCGACGCGACGGTCGGCCTCGGCGTCTCCCCTCAGGGCCTCTACCGGACGACCGACGGCGGGGCCACGTTCGGCCTCGTCCGTGCCGGGGCCGCGAGCGCCGTCGTCTTCCTCTCCCCGACCGTCGCCGTGGCCGTCGTCAGCGGCCTGTTCGTCCGGTCGACGGACGCCGGGCTGACGTGGGCCGCCGCCGGTCCGGCCGGTGGCCGGACGCGCCGCGAACGGATCTCCGCGCGCGTCGTGCTGGCGTGGAACGACACGTTCACCTTCCCCAACACCGACGGCCGGCTCTCCCGCTCTACGGACGGCGGGCTGACGTGGACCGACCTCGGGGCCGTCTTCCCCGATGGCGTCGAGGCGATCACAGTCGCGAGCGCGCAGACCATCGTCGCGCTCGACGGCCAGGGCGACGTGTTCCACTCGGCCGACGCGGGCGCGACGTGGGCGCAGACGTTCGCCTCTCCCGGTCCGCGGCCGGGCTTCCTCAGCAGCGCCGTGCCCGTCTTCGCCGATGCCCTCACCGGCTACGTCGCCTACGGCTCCGGCTTCGTCGCCCGAACGACCGACGGCGGCGCGACGTGGCGCCAGGTCAGCAGTGGGTCCGGGGCGAGCCTCCACGATGTCGCCCGGTTCGCGGACGGGACCTTGATCGCCGTCGGCGACGACGGGACGCTCCTGGTGAAAGCCGGCGACGGGCCGTGGGCGCTCCGCCCGTTCGCCACCGCTCGCGCCCTGAAGGCGGTCGACGTGGTCGGGCCGCAGGCTGCCGTGGTCGTCGACGAGGACGGGCGCGTCTACCGCACGGCCGACCGCGGCGCGTCGTGGACGGCGGGCGCGGCGGCGCCGCCCGGCCTCGACGCCGCCGACGTCCGCTTCACGACGCCGCTGGACGGCTGGGTCGTCGGGTCCGGCTTCACCGAGTCCGCCCTGTACCACACCACCGACGGCGGCGACACGTGGTTGCCCGTCGACGGCGTCGCGGGCGGCTGGGTCGCGGTCGACTTCGAGGGACCGAGCGGTGTCGCGGCCAACGTGACCGGCCTCTACCGCTACACCACCGACGGCGGCGCGACGTGGACGAGCGCGGACCTCCCCGACCCGGAGGGCTTTCTGGCTGTGACCGACATGGACCTCGCCGACGGGAGCACCGGCTACACCGTCGGCCAGCGCGGCTACGCCGCCCGGACGACGGACGGCGGCGCGACGTGGACGCGCCTCCCGACGCCTGATCCTGAGGTCGACTTTACGGACCTGTACATCGTCGGGCCGAACGAGATCTGGGCGAGCACGAACAACGACCAGGTCTACACCTCGGCGAACGGGGGGCAGGGCTGGGCCGTCCTCCCCATCGGCTCCGGCGCGTTCTCCGACCGCTACGCGGCCGTCGTCGCGACGCCGGCCGGCGAGGCGTGGGCCGTCGGCTACCAGGGCCGAATCCGGCGCTTCGCCGGGCCGCCGCCGCCGCCGCAGAACCGCCCGCCGGAGCCCGCCTTCACGCACGTCACCAACCGGCTCACGGTCGCCTTTACGGACGCCAGCACGGACCCCGACGGGACTGTCGTGGCGTGGGCGTGGGACTTCGGCGACGGCACGACATCCAGCGAGCCGAGCCCGACGCACACGTTCCCCGCGGCCGACACGTACATCGTCCGGCTGACCGTGACCGACGACGACGGCGCGACCGGTGTCACGGGCCGGTTCCTCGTCGTCTCGCCCGGCCCGGGCGGCACCTTCGGCGGCTTCACCGAGGTGACCCCGCTCGACGCGCCCTACTTCGTGACGCCGCAGGACGAGGACTTCTGGGTGAGCACGACCGCCCCGGCCGACGTCGACGGGGACGGCGACCTCGACGTGGCGGTCCTCGGGTACCACGTCGTCTACAACCAGTCCGTCGAGGACCACCTCGTGCTGTTCCGCAACGACGGCCCGGCCGCCGCGGACGAGTGGGCGTTCACCTACGTCGAGGTCCCGCTCGGCGACCTCACCGCCGGCGCCTCGGACATGGCGTGGGGCGACGCCGACGGCGACGGCGACGACGACCTCGCGGTCGGCTCGGACGGCGAGACGGTCCTCTACCGCAACGACGCCGGCACGCTCGTCCCGACCGCGACCGCGCTCCCCGGCTACGCCGAGGACAACGACCAGGGCGACTTCGACCTCCGCTCGATCTCGTGGGCCGACGCCGACAACGACGGCGACCTCGACCTGCTCCTCCCGTCCGTCTTCGACTTCGACGCCTTCGAGCGCCGGACCGCCCTCATGCGCAACGACGGCCCCGACGGAGCCGGCGGCTGGACCTTCACCGAGACCGCCGCCGGGCTCGACACGACCGCCCACGCCCAGAGCGCGTGGGCCGACGACGACGGCGACGGCGACCTCGACCTCCTCCTGGTCAACGTGGCCCCGCAGACCGACGAGAGCTTTGTCCGCCGCTACCGAAACGACGGCGGGACGTTCGTCGGCGAAGACCTCCTGGGCGGGCTGACCGTCCAGCACGGCGAGGCGCAGTGGGGCGACGTCGACGCCGACGGCGACATCGACATCCTCCTCACCGGCAACATCCAGTAGCCCTACGGCACCTTCACGAACGACCTTCGCGTCAACCGCAACGAGGCCGGGGCGTACACGGCGACGGACATCATCGCGGACGCCTGGGCCGAGGGCTGGTTCGACCTCACGGCCGCGACGTGGGCCGACTACGACTCCGACGGCGACATGGACATCCTGCTGACGGGCAGCCGCAACACGGGCTCGCAGATCGACGGCGTCGCGCGGATCTACACCAATGACGGCGGCCTGTTCACCGACGCCGGCGAAACCCTCCCCGCCCCGCGTCCGCTCGGCACGCAGGGCGGCACGTTCACGTGGCTCGACATCGACGGCGAGGGCGACCTCGACTACTTCATCGCCGGGGCCTACTTCGTGCCCGGCGGCAACGGGCTCATCGAGGCGCAGACGCACCTCTACCTCAACGACGCTGCCGGCACGAACGCGGCCCCCACGGCCCCGGCAGGCCTCACCGCGACCGCCGGTGCCGCCGGGTCCATCACGCTCGCGTGGACGCCCGCCTCGGACGACTCGACGCCGGCGGACGCGCTCACGTATGACCTCGATCTCCGCCGCGACGGCACCCCGGTCGCCGCGCCGCAGCGTGTCCCCGAGCCGGGCAGCATCAGCGCCGCCCAGACGTGGACCCTCGACGGCCTCGCCGAGGGCACCTACACGTGGACCCTCCGCGCCGTCGACAGCGCCTTCAACGGCGGGACGGCCGCGCAGGGCACGTTCACCGTCGGCCCGGTCGGGACCGAGAGCGACTCGCCTGTCGCGGTCGCCCTCGACGGGACGTTCCCGAACCCGTTCCGCACGGCGACGACGGTCCGCTACACGCTCCCCGAGCCGGCTCACGTGGACGTGAGCGTGTACGACCTGCTCGGACGCCTCGTGACGCGCCTGGTGAGCGACGACCGTCCGGCGGGTGTCCACGACGTCCGGTGGGACGCCGCGGGCCTGGCCAGCGGGACGTACGTCGTCCGGTTCTCGACCGACGCGTTCACGGCCGTCCGGCGCGTGGTCCTGATGCGCTGACCGGCCGGGCGTGCCGGCGAGCGCGGCCCCCGATGACCCGACGCGTGTGTGAGGCCGCCTCCCTATGTTGTCGGCTGATCGCGGAGAAGCCACTCAGTAGAGCCACCGAAGCGGGGCACCTCCTGCGGATCGCCCGGTGCGCCACGAGAGAGGGAGCGATGACCACCCCGCCTGTCTTGATCGTCGGGGCCGGCCCCACCGGCCTCGTTCTCGCGCTCTGGCTGACCCGGCTCGGCGTCGCCGTGCGGATCATCGACGTGGCCGCCGAGCCCGGCACCACCTCCCGCGCCCTGGCTGTCCAGGCGCGCACGCTGGAGTTCTACCGCCAGATCGGGATCGCCGATGCGGTCCTCGCGGCCGGCGTTCCGATCGAAGGACTCAACCTCTGGGTGAAGGGTGCCCGCGCCGCACGCGTGCGCTTCCAGCGTCTCGGGGAAGGGCTGAGCCCGTTTCCGTTCGTGCTGGTCCTTCCGCAGGACGTTCACGAGCGATTGCTCATCGAGAGGCTGGACGCCTCGGGGGTGACGGTAGAGCGCCGGACGGCGCTGGTCCGCTTCGGCTCGCATGACACAGGAGTACGAGCGGTGCTGAGGCGGCCGGACGGCTCCGAGGAGAGCTGTGAGGCCGCCTATCTCGCGGGCTGCGACGGCGCGCGGTCGACCGTCCGTCACGCACTCGGGGTCGGCTTCCCTGGCGGGACCTATTCCGACCACTTTTACGTCGCCGACGTCGAGGCGTCTGGGCCGGCAGCCGACGGTGGGCTCCACGCCGATCTCGAAGACGCCGAGTTCCTGCTCGTCTTTCCCATGAAGGGAACGGGGTGCCTGCGCCTGGTCGGGATCGTGCGCGACCGACCGGGACGCGAACACCGCGAGCTGACCTTCGGCGACGTGAGCGGGAGTGCGATCGAGCACTTGAACCTCACCATCCGGAAGGTGAACTGGTTTTCGACGTATCAGGTGCATCACCGTGTCGCGCAGAGCTTTCGGCAGGGCCGCGCGTTCCTGCTCGGGGATGCCGCCCACATCCACAGCCCGGTCGGGGGCCAGGGGATGAACACGGGCATCGGCGACGCGGTGAACCTGGCGTGGAAGCTCGCCGCCGTGCTCAAAGGAGAGGCTACGGACCGCCTGCTCGACACCTACGAGCCGGAGCGGATCGCCTTTGCCCGGCGGCTCGTCGCCACCACAGATCGCGCGTTCACCGCGGTCACGAAGCGCGGCGGGGTTGCCCGGCTCGTGCGCACCCGGCTCGCTCCTCGGCTCGCGCCGTTGATCTTTCGGCAACCTCCGCTCCGCCGCCTGATGTTTCGGACCGTGTCGCAGATCGGCATCCGCTACCGCGACAGCCGGCTGAGCGTGGGTGCGGCCGGGAGTGTCCGGGGTGGGGATCGCCTGCCCTGGGTCGAGACCGCACCCGGAGAAGACAACTTCGCGCCCCTGGCCTCGCTGTCGTGGCAGGTCCACGTGTACGGAGACGCTCGGCCGGGCGTGGCCGAGGCCTGCGAGGGCCTTCGCCTTCCGCTCCATCTGTTCGGATGGCAGCCGGGGATGCGCCGCGCCGGCCTCCGACGGGCGGCCGTGTATCTCATCCGGCCGGACGGATATGTCGCGCTCGCGGACCCCCACGCCGACCCGGAGCGGCTGTGCCGGTATGTCGACGGACGCGTCGGTGTTCGCCCGTAAGAGCCGTTCCGGTCCTGCGGTCAGCTGCCGAGCGCCTCGGCGAGCGCCTCGGCCTCGGAGCGGATGGGCGCCCCGTCTTCGAGCCCGGCGAGCCACGGCTCGGGGAAGGCCGACGCGCCGTGGATCGCCCCGAGCATGGCTCCGGCCATCGCCCCCACCGCCGCGGCGTCCCCGCCGACATTGATCGCCGAGAGGAGCGTCGCCTCCAGCAGGTCCGGGCCGCGGGCGACCATCGCGAGCGCGAACGGGAACGCCTCGTCGGCCGCGGCACCGGTGCCGTTGCAGAGGTCCTGGAGGTCGAGGGGGAAGTCGTGGAGCCGCGGCTGAAGGGCCGCGATGCGCGTCGAGACGCGTGCGTCGGCCCCGAGGAGGCGCTCGGCGTCGCGGGCCGCCGCGAGGGCAGCGGCCATCAGGGTCGGCCCCGTCACGGCGTCGCGGCCGAGGCACGCCTGGACGGCCGCCGCCTGCGCCGCGGCGGCGACGTGGGCGGTCGGGCTCGGGTCGATGGGCGCGAGCATCAGCCCGGCCCACCGCGCGATGGCGAGGCTGCCCAGCCCGCGCAGGCGCGCCTGGACGCCGAGCGGGGCCGCACACGCCGCCGGCGCTCCACTCGGCCGGACCGTCACGGCGCCGCGGCGGAGCGAGGCGTCGAGGTCGGCGAGGGCAGCGTGGAACGCGACGCGGGCTTCTTCGGGGCTGTCGGGCGTCGCGGCCGTGAGGGCGCGGGTGAGCGCGCGCGCGCGCTGCGTGTCGGCCGTCCACTGCCCCGCGGCGAGGTCTTCGCGCTTCTCGTCCGCCCGCAGCTCCTTGATGCCCCGGTAGTACGTCCGCACGTTCTGGTGGCTGAGGCCCTCGACGGGCATCCCGAGCGCGTCGCCGATGGCGGACCCGACGAGGGCGCCGGCGAGGCGGTCGCGGAGGCGGGCAGGGGTCGGGGCAGCGGACACAGGCAGGGCGGTGGGGGGCCGTGCTATCCTCCCGGCCCCGCCCCCGTTCCCCGCACCCCGATTGGACTGGCTCGCTGGCGCCTGGGCCGTCTTCGAGAAAGACGTCCGCCTCGAACTCCGCACGCGCGTCGCCCTCGGCGCGCTGGGCATGTTCGTGGCGGCGAGCCTGATGCTGGTGCGCCTCGCACTCGGGCGCGGCGCGCCTAGCGTGAGCGTCAGCGCCGCCCTGCTGTGGGTGGTCGTGGTGTTCGCCGCGGCGGTCGGGCTGGGCCGGGCATTCGTGGCGGAGGAGGAGCGCGGGACGACGCTCCTGCTCCAGCTCGCGCTGCGCCCGAGCCAGGTCTATGCCGGCAAGCTGGCCTTCAACGTCGTGCTGACGCTCGCGCTGTGTGCGCTCGCGGCAGCCGGATTCCGGCTCCTCGTGCCGGTCCCCCTCGGCGCGCCGGGCGTGCTCACGGCGGCGCTCGGGCTCGGCGCGCTGGGCCTCGCCGCAGCGACGACGCTCCTCTCGGCCCTCATCGCGCGGGCGCAGGCGGCGGGGCCGCTGCTGCCGGTGCTGGCGTTCCCGGTGGTCGTCCCGATCCTGATTCCGGCCGTGGCGCTGACGGAACTTGCCTCGGGGTCGGCGGTGGGCGTATGGGCGGTTGCGCGGCCGGACCTCGTCCTGCTCGCGGCGTATGCCGGCCTGCTCGTCTCGGCCTCGTTCGTGCTGTTCGACTACGTCTGGCGGGACTGACGCGGGTGGACCACGACGCGGCGCGGATGCGGGACACGCCGGGGCGCGAATGCGGGTGGAGCCGTGGCACGGCGAGGGCACAGCGAGCTGTGCCCCTACGGGTGCACCGGGGTCGGCGGGGCGGTGGAACATCGTGCGACGGCCCATTCCCCCAATCCACAATCCACAATCCACAATCCCCGTTTCCGCCCCGGATTCACTCGTCGCGCGCCCGGACGCGGCATACGTTGCGGCTCTGCCGCGTTCACCCGCCATGACGTCCGATCTCGCCCTGCCCTGCTACGGCCCCATCTACCGCGTCTTCGGCGTGGTCGTGGCTGTCTGGATGGCCGTCGTGTTCGCGTTCGGGATCCTCGGGCCGGTCTCCAACCTACCGATCCTGGAGCACACGGCGCGGAACCTCTACTTCCACGTCCCGATGTGGTTCGTGCTCTACGCCGGGGCCATCGCCGGGGCGTGGCACTCGGCGCGCCTGCTCGCCACCGGCCGGACCGTCCACGACGTCCGCGCCGAGAGCGCGTGGACCGTCTCGATGGCGGCCGGCCTCGCCGCCATCATCACGGGCGTCGTGTGGAGCCGGTACACGTGGTACCAGGGGACGGGCATCTGGTGGAGCCCCGAGCCGCGGCCCAACATGGTCGCCGTGCAGCTGCTCATCGGCGGGGCCTACTTCGTGCTCCGCGGGTCCGTGGACGAGCCGCGGCGGCGCGCGCGCCTCTCGGCCGCGTACGCCCTCTTCGCAACGGCGACGATGCCGTTCCTGACGTACGTCCTCCCGCGGCGCATGGCGAGCCTGCACCCCGGCGCGGAGGGCAACCCCGCCTTCTCGCAGATGGACATCGCGCCGCAGATGCGGTGGGTGTTCTACGCCGCCTCGGCCGGCTTCCTGATGCTCGGGTGGTGGCTGTACACGCAGCGCGTCCGCTCGCGCGTGGCCGAGATCCGTACGGAGCGCCTCGGCGACGCCGCGCCAGCCCCCATCGCTGTCGTCTCCTGATGCTCCAGTCCGCCGACACCACGATCGCGCTGTTCGATACGAGCGCCGCACAGGCGGTGACGGTCCAGACCGAGAGCCCCTCCGAGCGCGTGATGCTCGCCGAGAACAAGCTCCCGGTCGTGCTCGTCGTTGTCCTCGTCGTGTGGGCCGCGCTGATGCTGCTCGCGCTCCGCACCGACCGCCGCCTCGCGCGCATCGAGCGCGCCCTCACCGACCGAGAATCCAACTAACCCCATGCGTCCCAAGACCTTCATCGGCCTCGCCTGCATCGGCGTCTTCGGCTTCTTCGTCGTCGACAGCTTCGGGACGCAGCTCTCGGGCTACGAGTCGTTCGCCGAGGCGACCGAGAGCGGCCGCCGCGCCCACGTCGCCGGGACGTGGCTCCGCGACCAGCCGACGACCTACGACCCGGACCGCAACGTCTTCTCGTTCTCGATGGCCGACGAGAACGGCATCGTCCGCCGGGTCGTCTTCGCGGACCCCAAGCCGGCCAACTTCGAGGACGCCGAGAAGGTGGTCGTGGAGGGCCAGATCGCGGGCGACGTGTTCGAGGCCGAGCACATCCTCGTGAAGTGCCCGTCGAAGTACAACGACGGCCGCGAGTTCGAGCGCGCCGAGCCCGGCGTCCGCCCCGGAACCCCGACCACCCAGGCATCCGTCCGCTAGCCCGCCCCTCCGATGACTGCTACCGACACACAGTTCGTCACCGACGACGCGGGCGAGCGGATCGCCGTCCTCGTCGGGATCGACCGGTACCGCATGTTGCTCGATGCCGCCGACGAGGTCGACGCACTCCGTGCCTATGACGCGGCAAAAGCGAGTGGGGACGAGAGTCTCGCCTTCGAGGACGCCATCCGTGAGATCGAGCAGGACCGCCGCGCCTCGTGAGGTACCGCGTCGAGATTCTGCGCCGCGCGGTGAAGGCACTCGCCGGATTGCCCGCGCGCGACTATGAGCGCGTTCGGGACGCCGTCCGGGATCTGGGTGCGGAGCCCCGGCCCGTCGGCTGCAAGAAACTCGTCGGGCGAGAGGGCTGGCGGATCCGCGTCGGCCGCTACCGCGTGATCTACGAGATCGCGGATGTCGTCCGCGTCGTGACCGTTCTCGACGTGGGCGACCGGAAGGACGTCTACGGCTGACCCTTCTCCCCCGATGTCCGTCCCCAAGAACCCCCGGTTCGAGCAGGTCGTCGCCGCGATGCGCGCCGCCGGCGCGGGCGACCTGAAGCTGCCGCCGCCCGTGTTCGACGCGATGCAGACGGAGGTGCTCGACTACCGCCCCGGCGCGGCAGAGACGCACGTCGGGGCCGTGATGGTGGCGCGCTTCCCCACCCTCGAACAGCACCAGAACCCGATGGGCCACATGCAGGGCGGCATGATCGCCGCGGCGGTGGACAACGTGATCGGGCCGCTGAGCTACCTCGTCGCCCCACCGAGCGCTACGTCGCAGCTCGCCGTGACGTACCTCGCGCCGGTCACGCCGGACCTCGCGTTCGTCGAGGTCACGGCGCGGCTGACGCACCGGCAGGGCCGGCAGCTCGTCTTCGAGGCGACGGTGATGGCCCCCGATGGCAAGACGCTCGCCGTCGCCCACGCGACGCAGACCGTCGTCCGCCGCGGCTGACTACCGCGCCGCCTCGATCTCGAACACGGACACCGGCAGGCCCGACGAGCGGTCGAACGTGCACCCCGCCTCGACGCCCAGCGAGGCGACCGCCGCCGCGTCCGGCGCGTCGTCGTAGCGGGCGCTCATCGCGCCGAGGGCGTAGGCGAAGCCCGAGCCCATCGCCCAGTAGCGCTTGAACTCGTGGACCTCGCGCATGTCGTACACGCCGAAGATGCCGTGCGGCGACGCGATGAGGATCGACACCTGCGTCGATTCATACGGGTCGCCTTCCTCGCCAGACTCGGGCAGCAGGTAGTAATCCTCCTTCAGCACCGGGTGGAGGTCCACGAAGGTCTCGAAGATGGCGCGGCGGCTCGAAAAGTCCGCCGTCTCCATCCGCTCGAGCGCGTCCTGGATCACGAGGTGGTGCGCCGTGAAGCCGACGATGCCGACGTAGGCGTCGCCGATGCGGACGATCTTCTCGGGCGCGGCGTCGTTGTCCGGCGGCAGGCGCGTCTCGTCGAACGTCGTGAGGGCGTCCGAGGCGATGGCGATGCGGGAGCCCTTGCGGGCGACGGTGAGCGTGGACAACAGCGCGGGGGCGGGTAGGCCCGCAAGATCGCCTACGGGCCCGGCTGCAGGCCGTTGCCCATCACCGCTACGCCGTAGTCCTCCGCGATCCGCTCCGTCGCGACGGCGACGAGGACCGTGTGCAAGCCGGTCGCCGACGCCCCGGACGCCCGCTGCTCGTAGGTGTACATCACCGACTCAACCCCAAGCAGCGCGATGTCCGTGACCACAAGGTGCCAGTTGTTGTTGAACCGGTCGATGATGACGAAGACCGACTCGCGCGACCAGTCCACGTCCGGCACGGCACCGGGGATGTTGAACTGGGTGCGGAAGGCGTCGGCCTCGTCCTGAGACCGGAGCAGGCGGATCCCACCGCCCGCCCGCAGGTCGATGCTCGCCGACAGCGCGATGGTCGTGTCGGCGACGACGCGAAACGGGATCGGGATCTCGGTCGGGTTGAAGGCATCGCATCCGGTGAGGAGGAGGGCGGCGAAGAGAGCGAGGCGAGCAGCAGGCATCGGTCGAGGCGAGGAGAGTGGCAGGAAAGGCGCGGCGGCAGGGTGCCGCCCTCCGAGTACCCGCCGCCGCCCGCGCACCCCTACGCCGTGCCGGCTTTTTTCTCGCCGCGCGCAGGCCGTCACAGGTACAGCAGCCGCGCGATGGCGAAGTAGACGCTCAGGCCCACGATGTCGTTCAGCGTCGTCACGAAGGGCCCCATCGCAGACGCCGGGTCCAC
>JANPJI010000216.1:0-4047 GCA_031425425.1 Rubricoccaceae bacterium | reverse complement strand
CACGACCGGCTGCCCGAGCAGGTCCACGCCCATCGCGTCGCGGAACGTGTAGACGAGCTGGAACTTGCCGGCGTCCGTGGCCGGGTTGGTGTTGACGCCCTCGGTGTTGACCCACACGCCGAAGGTCAGGTCGGCGTTGGCCGGGAAGCGGGGCACCCAGTTGCGGACGGCCTCGGACTGGGTCCAGGAGGCGGCCCCTGCGCCGGAGAGGCGCAGCGAGCGCTCGCCGGAGTGGGCGCGGTCGGTGGCCCACGTCGCGCCGGCGCCCGTCGGGGCCCAGTAGCTCGGGGCCGTCGCGACCTCGAAGCCGCCGTCGGAGAGCTTGTTGACGGCCGCGAGGGCGGCCGCGTTCTGGGCCTGGGCCGGGAGGCTGCACCAGAGAAGGGCGGCCGCCGGGAGGGCCCGGAGTAGCGATCGGATCATGGGGAGGTTGGAGAGAGACGAACGAAAGCGCTTCCGGGGAAACGCGTGAAGTGGCCCTTGCGGGCCGTGTGCGGCCGGGTTCGGCCGCGGGGGGACTATCCGGACGCCCGGACCACGAGGTCCGTGGCGATGCGTGTCACGGCCGGCGCGCGTGCAAAGCGGGCGGACTCGGCCCCGTCGGCCACCGCCCGCTCGGCGAGGAGCCCGAGGGCGACCTCGCCGAGCTGCTCCTTGTAGACGCGAACGGTCGTCAGCGGGGGCGTGGCGAGGGCGGCGCCCTCGACGTCGTCGAAGCCGACCACGGCGACGTCGCCGGGGACGTCGAGGCCGCGGGCGCGGGCGGCGTCGACCAGGCCGAGCGCGAGCGCGTCGTTGGCGCAGAAGATGGCCGTCGGACGGTCGGGCAGGTCCAGCAGATGGCCCGCGAGGTCTGCCCCGGTGCGACGGTGCGCCGCCTCGTCGCTGACGACGACGTGAGCGTCCTCGACGGCATGGCCGGCGGCGGCCATCGCACTGACGAAGCCGCGGCGCCGCGCGGCCATGCTCGGGTGGCGGGCGTCGGCCCCGAGGAAGCCGGCGCGCGTGTGGCCGCGCCCGACGAGGTGGTCCGCGACGAGGGCCGCCCCGCCCTCGTTGTCGAGGTGGACGGCCGCCGCGCCCTGCCACGCGTAGTCGGCGAGGACGAACGGGATGCCGGACTGGCCGAGCGCCTCGAGGAACGCGTCGTCCACGCGGCCGGCCACGACGACGCCGTCGACGGTGTGCTCCTGGAGGAAGCGCGGCGCGTCGTCGGGCGTGTAGTGGTCCGGGACGGTCGCGAGGAGGACGTAGAGGCCGCGGCGCCGGGCCTCGAACTCGGCCCCGAGGAAGACGCGCGTGTAGAACGGCTCGCTGCGGCGGAAGTGGTCCTCGCGGAGGACGAAGCCGAGGTTGCCCGTGCGGCCAGCGGCGAGGCCGCGCGCACCCCGCGAGGGCGTGTAGCCGAGGCGCGTCGCGGCCGTCTGCACGCGCGAGCGCGTGGCGTCCGCCACAGCCCCCTTGCCGTTCATCACGAGCGAGACGGTCGAGATGGCGACGCCGGCTTCGGCGGCGACGTCGGAGATGGTGGCGCGGGTGCTCATCGTGCGGGGGCCGGGAGCGCTTCCAGTCGAAGCGCTTCGATAAATACTTCACGCGTGCCACACGGTCAAGACGCACTGCGGCAAGGGTTTTCCTGACGGCTCTGTCAGTCGACTCATTGTCCTGGCGCGTATGCCCGGATTGACGTCGAAGCGCTTCGAATCGGCCCATCTGGCCATATCCGGCCTCCGGGCACTACTTTTCTCATCCCCGCCCCGCTCCCGCCCCGATGCAGGTCCTGCCCGTCGCCGACCCGCCCCTGCCGGCCCCTGCCGACGCCTCGCCTGCGGCGGTGCCCGGCACGTGCGCCTCGTGCGGCGCGGCCCTCACCGGCCCGTACTGCCACCGGTGCGGCGAGAAGCGGCTGGACCGCCACGACTACGCCTTCGGTCACTGGCTGGAGCACACCGTCGACGCGTTCACGCACTTCGACCTCAAGGTCCCGCGGGGCCTGTGGAGCCTTCTCCGCCGCCCCGGGGTGATGACAGCAGACGTCCTCGCCGGCCGGCGCGTCCGGTGGCCGAAGCCGTTCCAGGCGTTCCTCATCGCCAACGTGCTCTACTACGCCGTCGCGTCGGCGCTCCACTTCGGGACGTTCGAGACGCCGCTCCGCTTCCACCTGTCGGGGTTCTACGGCGAGACGGCGCAGGCGTGGAGTACGGCGAAGGCGGCCGGGCTCGGGGTCCCGATGGCCGAGTACGCCGAGCGGTTCGACGCCCTCGCGCACGCGCTCTCGAAGACGCTCATCGTGTTCTTCGTGCCCGTCTTCGCGGCGACGTTCGGGCTTCTCCACGTGGGCCGGCAGCGGTACGCCCTCGAACACGTCACGGCCGGGGTCCACTTCACGACGCTTCTTCTGCTACTGCTTCCACTTCCTCTGCCGCTCGTCGTCGGCGCGATGCAGGTCGGGCTCGTCGAGGGCGGGGACGGCCTGTGGACCATCGCCTCGTCCGTCCTGATTGGCGCGTACGCGGCGGCGTTCTGCCGGCGGGTCTACGGCGACACGCGCCTGGTGGCGGCCCTCAAGGCGACGGCTGTCCCGGCCGTGTTCTACGCGGCCCTGATCCTGCTCTACCGCCCGCTCCTGTTTGCGCTGATCACGGCGCTGCTGTAGCGCGGGCGTCGGCCGAGGCGCGGGCGGCGAGGGCCTGACGGAGCGCCTCGCGGCCCGCTTCGAGCGGCGCGCGCACGGGCCGTCCGGGCGCGGCGATGGACGCGCGGACGTCGGCGAGGAGCGCGCAGAGCGCGCCGGCGTAGGCCTCGGGCTTGGGCACGGGAAGCGCGAACGCCGCCTCGACGTGGCGCACGGCCGGGTACGCCTCGCCCCCGACGAGCGCCTGCCCGCCCGGCCACGGCGTCTCGGACCGGACCCTGAGGCCGGGCAGCCGCGCGAGATCCGCATCGGCCCCTGGCCCGACGAGCGCGCGGACGGTCCCCGCGAGCGGCACCCAGCCGTCGACGTCGACCTCGGCGAGGGCGAACGTGAACCGCATCGTCGTCCGTTCGAAGGCGCCGGGGCGCGTGAACGCGTGGACATGCGTCGCGAGCGGACCCGGCGTGCCGCCGTGCGCGGCGTGCTGGACGACGGCGAGAACGCGGTCCTCGCGGCCGTCTGCGCGCCGCGACGCCCAGCCCTCGACCGCGGCGCGCGCCGGGTCCCCGCCCTGAACCGCTACGACGGAGTTGACGATGTCGAGAAAGTGGACGGCGTGCTCGGCGAGGATGCCGCCGGACTGCGCGCGGTCCCAGAACCAGTGGCCCGCGGGCAGGGTCGCGTCCTGGGCCTCGTTCTCGACCGTCACGCGCACGAGCGGCCCGAACGCGCCGCTCGCTCCCCACGCGACGAGCGCCTCGACGACCGGGTTGAAGCGCAGCATGAAGTCCACCGCCGCGACGCCCGGCGCGCCTTCCGGACGGCGCGCGCGGTCGCGGGCGGCGATGAGGGCGTCGGCACCGGCGAGGTCCACGGCGACGGGCTTCTCGACGAGCAGGTGCTTGCCCGCGTCGAGCACGGCCGCGCCGATCTCGGCGTGCGTGCCGGGGGGCGAGGCGACCGCGACGAGGTCGACGTCCGCATGCGCGACGACATCCTGCCAGCGCGCGAAAACAGGGACGCCGTCGGGCCGGTCGTCCAGCGTGGACACGGCGACGACGCGGGCCGCGCCGTCGGCCTCCCACGTGTGGTGGAGAAAGCGGCCGAAGCCGCCGTAGCCGACGAGGCCGATGCAGAGAGGAGTCATCGCGGAGAGGAAGGTGGAACCGCTTCAGGGCGCTCGGGCCCGACGAGGCCGATGCGGAGCGGGTCCATGCGAGGCGCGGGCATGTGAGGGGCCGAACGTAGCGCCGGAGCAGACGCCGCAGGGCTAGGTTCGGGCTCTCCTCCACGGTCCCGGTGCGCGTCGTCCTCCTGCTTCTGCTCGCCGCCGCGTCGGGGTGCGCGCCCACCCCGCCACCCTCCCCCCTGCCGGACGGTGCGCGGCTCGTCGTGCTGGCCGGCCAGTCCAA
>JANPJI010000215.1:0-3632 GCA_031425425.1 Rubricoccaceae bacterium | reverse complement strand
GACGACGACGGCCGAGGCGTTCGAGCCCGAGGACGGCGAGGGCATCGAGGCCGTCGCGTGGGTCCCGTGGGCCGAGGCCGGCCGGCGCCTCGGCTTCGAGAGCCTCCGCGCCCACCACGCGACCCTCGACGAGAACGCGATCCGCCTCGACGACGCGGACGACGACGCGCCGGCAGGGTGAAAAGGCGTCGCGGCGGCGGGCCTGGCGCGGCGGCCCGGTAGCTTGGGGCCGTTCCGACTCATTCCCGCCCCCCATGCGCCTCGTCTCACTCGCCGCTCTCGTCCTCGCCCTCGCCGCCTCCGGCTGCAGCTCCACCGACCCGACGACGTGCGACGGCGGCACCGAGGTCCAGAAAGTGGACGTGACGGTGGGCTCGGGCAGCGCCGTCGCGACCGTCAACAGCACCGTCACCGTCCGCTACGCCGGGACGCTGACCAACGGGACCGAGTTCGACAGCGGTCAGCTGAACAATTTCCCGCTCGGCGGCAGCATCGCTGGCTTCCGACTCGGCATCGCCGGGATGAAGATCGGCGGGCGGCGCACGATCACGATCCCGCCGAACCTCGGGTACGGGCCGGTGGCACAGGAGGGCATCCCATCGTGCTCGACGCTGATCTTCGACGTGACGCTGCTCGACGTCCGGTAGCGCGCCGGGTAGCGGCTCCGAGAGCGGCGGCCTCCGGAGCCTGACACATACGTCCTCCGATCCCTGGTTGGCCGGCGCAGGGAAACGAATGGGGCAAGAGAGGGCGTTGGGGCGCTTCCTCTCTCCACCGCCTCAATGCGTCCCCACATCTTTACCGCCGCCGTCCTGGCTCTGGCCCTCGCCGGGTGCGACTCCGCCTCCGAGCCGACTCCCGAGCCCGGCCCGGCTCCGTCCAACCCGTTCACCTGCGCCGACGGCACGCTCGAAGCCGCCGACCTGACCGTCGGCACGGGCGAGGTAGCTGCGGAAAGCAACACGGTGATCGTGGACTACATCGGCCGGCTCACCAACGGGACGCAGTTCACGCAGGACACCAACGGCTCGTACCGGCTCCCCGAGGCCATCGTCGGGTTCCGCCGCGGCGTCGCCGGGATGCGGGTCGGCGGGATGCGCCGGATCACGATTCCGCCGAACCTCGGCTACGGGACCGGGACGCCCAACAGCATCCCCGAGTGCTCGACGCTGGTCTTCGAGGTCACGCTCCGCGACGTCCAGTAGGCTCTGCCGCGGCGCTCCTCACCGCGGCGCGCCGTAGACGCGCACGAGCTGGTTGAGGAGCGCGCGCCGGACGTCGCCGTGGCGGCCGGCGATCACGACGTCCGGGTTCGTCTCGGCGTTGAAGTAGTCCAGGCCCGTCTCGCGGCCCGACACCAGGAAGTCGCTCGTGGCGACCGTGTAGACGCGCGCCTCGTCGAGCGGCTGCCCGCCGACGGTCCAGCCCGTGGCCGTCCGCTCCAGCCCGGCCGCCTGGAGAAAGCCGCCCGTGCCGACGTTGGCCTCGCCCTGCGCGAGCACGCGCGCGAGGAGCGCGCCGGGCATCCGGACCGTCACGACCTCGCCACCGAACGGCAGCACACGGATCGCGTCGTACTCGGTGAACGGCCCGGCCGGGAGCACGTCGTCCACGCGGACCGAGCCGCTGTTGAACAGGCCCGCCTCGGCCGGGGGCAGAGCGGCCGTCTGCGAGGCGAGGCGGAAGCCCTCGGCGACGAGCTGCCCGAGTGCCGCCGCGCGCGTGCGGACGGTCGACTCGCGCCCGTCGAGGTCGTCCGTGGTCACCGTCGCGACGCGGTCGGGCTCGAAGCCGTCGGCTCGGAAGCCGGCATAGCCGGCCGCGACCCACCGCGCGACCTCGGCGGCCACGGCCGGGTCGTCCGGGATCGCGTCCGTGACCGGCACCAGCTCCGAGGCGACGCGGACGGCCCCCGTCGCGCGGTTCACCGTCACGCGGTGGACGTAGGCCGTCCGCGCGTTGGCGTCGGCCTTCAGGAGCGGCACGAGGCGCGGGCCGCGGTAGGCCCGCACGTTCTCGTGCTCGTGCCCGCCCAGGACCATGTCGACGCCGTCGACGGTCGCCGCGACGGTCGCGTCGTCGGCGAAGGAAAGGTGCGTGAGCGCGACCACGACGTCGGTCCGCGGCGCGAGGAGCGCCGTCTCGTCCGCGAGCGCCTCGACGGGCGGCGCGTAGACGACGTACGGCTTGCGCGTCGACGGGATCACGGCGCTCACGACGCCGACGCGAAGCGTGTCGCCGGGGGCGACGACGACCGGCAGCACGACGCTCGGCGAGACGTTCGGGTACGCGTCCGCCCCGGCGGGCGGGGCCACGTTGGCCGAGACGTACGGGAACCGCGACTCGGCGAGGCGCGCCCGGAAGTCCGCCTCGGCCACGTCGAACTCGTGGTTGCCGAGCGCGGCCACGTCCACGCCGACGGCGTTGAGCACGGCCACCATCTGCCGCCCGTTGAGGCGCGCGCCGTCCACGCGGGCTGTGCCGAGGGCGGACGGGCTGAAGAAGTCGCCGGCGATCATCGTGAACGTGTCCGGGTCCTCGGCGAGGAGGCGCTGCCGGAGCGTCGCCACACGTGCGAGCCCGCCCGAGCGCCCGCCCTCGACGGGCGTGATCTCGTAGACGTCGTTGATGTGGAGGATCGTGAACGTGACGTCGCCCGATGCGGTGACGGCCGGGGGCGGAGCCACGGCGGGGCGTGTCGCGGTGCAACCGGCGAGGAGGGCTGCGAGAGCGAGGAAGGAAGCAGGTCGGAGCATCGGTTCGGGTTCGCCCCGCGGGGCGGGAGGTCAGTTGCGGCGGCGGTTCCGGCGGTCGACGACGAGCACGACGGCGACGAACGCCTGGGCCACAAGCGGGACGGCGTCCGAGAGGTCCGTGGTGAGGCGGGCCTTGATGGCCCCCGACCACTCCGCGCGGCCCGCGTCGAGGCCGTCGGCGGTAACCGTCCACGATTTCCCGAGCCAGCCCTCGGGAGCCAGGTCCAGCACGAGGTCGGTCGCCGGCTCCGTGCCCGCCTCGAACAGGGCGGCGTCCAGCACGACCTCGGTGCGGCGGCGCCAGACCTGCGGCCGCCGCGCGAGCGCCATGCGCGCGCCGCCGCGAACGAGCGCGAGCGACGTCTGGGTCCAGTCGGTCGCCTCGATCTCGTAGTCGTCCCCGCCGATGGTGAGCCGGCCGCCGCGGAAGACGCGCAGCGCGATCTCGCCGAACGGGACGTCGCTGCCGCTGTCGGTGAGCGTGTAATGCGACTGGAACCAGTTGGCGGGCGTGGCGACGATCATCGGACCGTGACGACGCGGTAGCCGCCCGCTGGGACGGACAGCGCGAGGCCGTCGGCGTCGGCGACCGTCGCCGAGGCGTCGAGCGCGTCGACGGCCGTCGCGGTGGGAATGCCGGCGAGGCGCACGTCGGCCGGCGCGGAGCCGCTGTTGAGGGCGCCCACGACGTCGGAGTCCGGCGACGTGCGGCGGTAGACCCAGAGCGTCTCGGTGGCGCGGAGCGTCTCGAAGGCCCCGTGGCGGAGGGCGGGCACGTCGCGGCGGAGCGCGGCGAGGCGCGCCGCGGCCTCGCGGAGGGCCGTCTGCTCCGGCGCGAGCGCGTCGCCCATGTCCGCCCACAGCATCGGGCGGCGG
>JANPJI010000214.1:0-7658 GCA_031425425.1 Rubricoccaceae bacterium | reverse complement strand
GCCCGTCGCCGCCGGGCGGGGACACGGGCGCGCCGGAGGCGTCGAGGAGGACGCCGGGCGGGTCTGCGGGCGAGCCCGGCGCCGCGCTGCCGGGCACGACGACGGTCGGGGCTGCAGGCGCCGCGCCGAGGGCGGGCGAGCCGGCGGGCGGACGCGATCTCCAGAGCTTCACCGCGGTCTCAGGCCGTGTCGCCCGAGGCCGCCGGGCGCGCGGGCGCGCTCTCGCGCAGGTTCAGCTCCAGCAGCGACTCGACCCTCAGGCCGTCGCCTTCGAGGCGCGCGCGCCCGCAGGACCAGGTGAAGTTGACCAGCGTCACGTGGCCAGCGACCTCGAGCCCGTCGCTCCGGGGGGGAGACACGGCACGGGCGGCGCTGCGGCCGCTGTTGAGGATGTCGTCCGCGAGGGCGACGGGCTGGCTCCGGTCGAGCGGGCCTTCGACGAGGCGCCGCCGGCCGTAGGGCTTGCGGCGCTCGCGGATGAACCCGCCGTGGAGCGGCCGCTCGGCCGTCCCGTGGGGCAGGACGGCGCAGACGAGCGGGAACGCGCCGTATCCGTAGCCCGCCACCTGCGTCACGCCGCGGGCGAGCAGGCGCTCGGCGAGGACCGCGCCGGCCTCGGCGAACACGGCCCCGTCGAGCATCGGCGTGCGCGTGTCGAGGAGCCACCCGATGGGCTGGCCGCGGGGGTCCGTGATGGCCTCGTCCTCGCGGCGCACGAGCGCGCGCTGGTAGAGCGTGTGCCCGAGCCGCGCGAGGGCCGTCTCGTGAACCGGGGTCGAATCGTGGGCCATGTCGGGGGAACGCGCGGCGGACGGGAGAACATACGGCGGGGCCGTGTGGCGAGGCCGGGCAACCGGCGTGCCGCGGCGGCCCCGCGGCGCGGACCCGGCGGGTACGGGAATGCCCCGGCGACGCCCGGCCAACGGTCGGCCAGCAGGCAGTCGTACGCAGGTCCGCCCCCGCGGCTCCGCGGGACGCAGATTCTACCGCACGCCGGTCAGGCCGCCCTCCTCACGCCGGGTCGAGGGTGTAGAGCGGGAACGCGTCGCACAGCGCGCGGACCTCGGCGCGCACGGCCGCCGCCTCGGCCCCGTGGCTCCCGATCACGCGGTCGATGAGCGCCACGACGCGGCGGAACTCGTCCGGCCCGAAGCCGCGCGTCGTCATCGCCGGGGCGCCGACGCGGATGCCGGACGTCACGAACGGGCTCGCGGGGTCGCCGGGGACCATGTTCTTGTTGACCGTGATCGCCGCCTCGCCGAGCAGCGCCTCGGCCTCCTTGCCGGTGACGCCCTTGCTCCGCAGGTCCACGAGCGCGAGGTGGTTGTCCGTTCCGCCCGAGACGACGGCGTAGCCGGCCGCGACGAACGCCTCGGCCATGGCCTGCGCGTTGGCGATCGTGGCCCGCTGGTAGTCCGCGAAGTCGGGCCGGAGCGCCTCGCCGAAGGCGACGGCCTTGCCGGCGATAGCGTGCATCAGCGGCCCGCCGATGGCGCCAGGGAACATGGCCGAGTCGAGAACCTGCCCGGTCGTCTTGGGCTGGCCGCTTTTGAGCGTCTCGCCAGTCGGGCTCGGCCCGTCCGTGCCCACGAGCAGCATCCCGCCGCGCGGGCCGCGGAGCGTCTTGTGCGTCGTCGTGGACACGACGTGGGCGTGCGGGAGCGGGTCGTTGAGCAGGCCGACGGCGATCAGGCCGGCCGTGTGCGCCATGTCCACCCACAGAATCGCCCCGACCTCGTCGGCGATGGCCCGCAGCGCGGCGTAGTCGAAGTCGCGGCTGTAGGCGCTCGCGCCGACGGACAGCATCCGGGGGCGGACGTCCAGGGCCTTCGACCGCACCTTGTCGAGGTCGATCCGCCCGGCATGGTCGCCCTCGATGTCGACGCCGTAGAAGTGGGCGTCGTAGAGCTTGCCCGAGAAGTTGACCGGAGAGCCGTGCGTGAGGTGGCCGCCGTGCGCGAGGTCGAGCCCGAGCAGCCGCTCGCCCGGCTTCATGAACGCGAGGTAGACGGCGTGGTTGGCCGTCGCCCCGGAGTGCGGCTGCACGTTGACCCAGTCGCACCGGAACAGCTCCCGGGCGCGCGACCGCGCGAGGTCCTCCACCTCGTCCACGACCTCGCAGCCGCCGTAGTAGCGCTTACCGGGAAGGCCCTCGGCGTACTTGTTGGTCAGCGAGCTCCCGACGGCCTCCATCACGGCCTCGGAAACGAAGTTCTCGGACGCGATCAGTTCGAGGCCGTCGTTCTGGCGCTCGGTCTCGCGGCGGATCAGGTCGGAGACGGCAGGGTCGGTCTGGGCGAGCATGGCAGGAGCGGGAAAGGAATGCAGAAACACAAGATGCCTCCGATCGGCCCCTGGTTCTCCCGCACTCCCACGTTCGTGCACTCTTGCGCTCACGCTCTACCGCCGCACGACCGCCTCGGGCTCCTCGATCGGGATGAACCAGTTGGCGACGCCGAGGAAGGCCCACGCGCCGCCGGGGCGCTCCGCGTTGAGGTCCACGCGGTACACGCTGGCGAGGTAGTAGTTCTCGCGGTCGAACGCCTGGCTGGCCGCTCCGCCGATCTCGCGGCCGATGCGCTGAGCGATGAACGAGCCCATCCCGCCCGCGATGCCGCTGTCGTCGCCCGTCGCCTCGCGAGCGGCGGCCTCGGCGCGCTCCGCGAGGTCGGTCCGAAGAAACTGCTCGAACTTGTCCGGGCCGGGGTTCAGCACGTACAGCATGACGCCGACCGTCATCAGGCCGAAGAACAGGATGCGGAGCGGGGTCATCGGGTCGGCCGGCTGAGTGGAGGAGTATCGCCGCCCATCCATCAAACGCCAACAGAGCGCCCCGATGGAACCGCCTCAGGAGCCGACGCCCTGCGTCATCGCGTAGACGAGCAGGTTGACGCCCATCTGGAGCGCGGCCTCGCGCGCGGCGGGCGGGTCCGGGTGGGTGCCTGCCGGCTCCCAGCCGTCGGCGAGGTCGGTCTGGTAGGCGTAGAACACGACGAGGCGGCCCTCGTGGAACAGCCCGAGCCCCTGCGCCGGCAGGCCGTCGTGCTCGTGGACCTTGGGCAGGCCGGCGGGGAAGTCGTAGTGCGCGTGGTAGACCGGGTGCGAGGCGGGCAGCACGGCCAGCTCCTGGTCCGGGTACACCTTCCGGAGCTCGGCTCGAATGGACGCGTCGAGCCCGTAGTCGTCGTTGACGTAGAGAAAGCCGCCGCCGTCGAGGTAGCGGCGCAGGCGCGCGGCCTCCTCGGTTGTCAGCGCGACCGTCCCGTGGCCGTTGAGGTAGAGGAACGGGTAGCCGAAGAGGCGGTCCGTCTCGAGGTCGACCGTGTGCGGCTCCGCGTCGAGGTCCAGCAGCGTGTGGGCGCGGGCGTAGGCGATGAGCGTCGGCAGCGGGTCGCCGGAGTACCAGTCGCCGCCGCCGCCGTAGTGGACGCGCGCGATGGCGACCTCACCGGTACCGACCGCCGGTTGCGCCTCGGCCGCGGTGGCGAGCACCGCAAACGCGAGCGCCGCGGCGCAGCAGACGAGCAGAACGAGGCAGCGGGGCATCACAGGCGCGGGCAGGCGAGTAGAATACGGCGACGCCCTCCACGACCCGCCGATGACGTTTCACACGCCCCCAACGCTCCGCCACACGGCCTTCGTCTCGCTGGCCCTGTTGCTCGCTCTCATCGTCGCCGTCGCCCTGTCGTGGCCGGCCCCGACTCCGAAGGCCCCGCCGCCCGTCGGCCCGGACGGCGAGCCGCTCGTCTCGACGTTCTCGATCGTGGCTGTGGACACGACGACGGGCGAGATGGGCATCGCCGTGCAGTCCAAGTTCCCCAACGTCCGCGCCGTCGTGCCGTGGGCCGAGGCCGGCGCGGGAGCCGTCGCGACGCAGAGCTTTGCGCGCCTCGACTACGGCCGCCGCGGGCTCGTGCTGATGCGCAACGGCGCCTCGGCCGAGGAGGCCCTCCGCATCCTGATCCGCGAGGACCCCCACCCCGAGCAGCGCCAGGTCGGCCTCGTGGACGCACACGGCGGCGCGGCGACGTGGACCGGGGCGGCCGCGTTCGACTGGCGCGGCGGGCGCGTCGGGCAGGCGGACGGCTCGGTCCGCTCGGCAGGCCCGGGCGAGGTCGTCGCCGGACACGGTTTCACGGTCCAGGGCAACATCCTCGTCTCCGAGGCGACGGTCGATGCCATGGCACGGGCGTTCGAGTCCGCAGACGGGCCGCTCGCGGCGCGTCTTCTCGCGGCCCTCGTCGCGGGCGGCGCGGCCGGCGGCGACCGCCGCGGCGAACAGTCCGCGGCGCTCCTCGTCGTCCGGTCCGGCGCGGGCTACGACGGCGACGACCGCACGGTCGACATCTCGGTGTACGACCACCCGACGCCCATCGCCGAGCTGGCGCGCCTCTACGCACTCAACGACCTCTACTTCACCGACACACGGACCGAGAACCTGATTCCCGTCACGCCTGTCATCGCCCGCGAGATCCAGGACATCTGGCGCGCGAGGGGCTTCTCGGACCACCCGGCCGACGGGGTCGTGGACGTCGACTTCCAGCGGACGCTCGTCGACTTCATGGGATGGGAGAACTACGACCTCCGCGTGGACGAGGTGGCCAGCGTGGACCTCGCCGCGGGCGAGACGCTCCGCATCGACCGCGAGGTGCTGGACGACATCCGCGACGTGTTCCGTGAGCGTCGCTTCCGCCCCGGCCGCTGACGCCGGCGTGCCATGAACCCTGATGAGGAGGCGCGGTCTCGGTGCACGGGCAACCGGTCCGATCAGGAATCGATCCTGCCCGCGGTCGGGCTCAGCCTCGCGGACGAGAATCGTCTGGAGTCTCAATCTGGGACGCCGGAACCGACGGCGTGCCGGTCGAAGGCGTAGCTTGGAACGGTGCGAGACGGCCGCATGTGCAGACGACCGACCGGGGATCGACGAACCACCGGTGCGACGCATGTGAGCCCTGGCCGTTTCGTGCCCTCCGCCCACCATGGAATCCCCGGACCCCTACTCGCTTACCGCCGCCGAAAAGGTCGTTTCGGCCCTCCACCACGGCGTCTTCGTGCTACAGCACGTCTGGCCGCTCGTGCTCGTTCTTGGCGTGCCGCTCGCCGTGGGCGGGGCCTTGCTCTACGACGCGTACGCCGGGGCCGAGGAGGTCGCCGAGCTACCCCCGAGTGCGACGGCGGTGGGCGGTGGGACTCCCGCTGCCTCGTCGCTCCTGGTGGCGTCGGACCCACCCGGCGCGACGGTCCGCGTCGACGGCGACAGCGTGGGGGCGACGCCGGTGAGCCTCGGCGACCTGCGGGCCGGGGAGTATCGGGTGGTGGTCGAAGCGGCCGGTTTCGCCCGGGCCGACACGCTCGTCCGCGTCGCGTTGGCGTCGGGCGTGGCCGTCGCGCTGCGGCTGCGCCCGCTCGGCGGGGAGCCGCTCTTGCCGACCGAGACGACGGTCGTCGAAGCGTCGCCGGTGGCTGCGCCGGAAGCGCTTTTGCCCCCGCCCGCGGCGACCGAGCCTGTGCCGGCACAACCCGCGCCGGTCACCGGCAGCGTCGAGGTAACGGTCCGCCCGTGGGGCACCATCTCGGTCGACGGAGCCGTGCGCCAGCGCGACACCGACGTCACGTTCCGCGAGGCGCTGTCCCCCGGCACCCACCGCGTCCGGGTCGAGCATCCGACGCTCGGTGTCCGCGAACTGGTGGTCCGGGTCCGGCCGGGCCAGACCGTTCCGCTCTCGTTCGACCTCAACCCGCCCGCGGCACCCCCATGACGCCGGGATGCCATTTCGGAACCGGAAGGCTGTGGTCGCTGGCCCTCCTGTTCGTCGCCTTTGCACCAGTTGTGCACGCGCAGTCCGCGGCGTGTCGGGCCGCCCTCGCCGAGGCCGAGTCGTTGTACCGCGATGGCAACTTCGACGATGTGGAGCGCCGGCTGGACCCGTGCCTCGCCAGGGCCGACGTGCCGACGCCGGCCTACCGCCTGCTCGCCCTCACGCTCGTCCGCCAGCAGCGGCTCGCCGAGGCGCAGGACGTCGTCGTGCGGATGCTCAGCGCCGACCCGGCGTATACGCCCGACGACGTTCAGGACCCTCCGGTTTACGTGTCGCTGGTCCGTCTCGTCGCGCGCCAACTCGTTGCGATGCCGCCCGAGCCGCAACGGCGGGCAGCGGTCGTTGTCCGTCCGCTCCCGCCTCGGCCGGCCGCCGTCCTCCCCGAGGCGGCTCGCCGCCCCGCCAGCCGGAGTTATCGGGTCCGGCCGCTCGTCGCGCGCGAGGTGCCTTCGGCCGGGCGCACGTTCAGGCGTCCCGGCGCGATCACCGTCGAGGCGGCGGCGGGGACCGAGAGCTACGACGGCGAGCGCCGCCGCGTGGGCGACGGCCTGGCGGGCGGGTTCGTGACCAACGGCGGGTTGAGCGCCTCGGTCGGTCTTTCCGTCCAGGCTGTGCAGTGGCTCTCGGTCGGGCTCACGGCGAGTACGCTGCGGCTGCCAGGGCTCGTCCGCGACGGCCTCACCGATTTTGAGAGCGGCTACCTCACCGACCCGAACGGCACGCTGGGCTTTCCCGTCACGACGTACGCGACGCTCGATCCGGCCACGACGAGCCGCCGCGTCACGTCGGCCACGCTCGCGCTGCGCGCGGACCTGACGCCCGGCCGACGCGTCTCGCCGTACGTCCGGGCGGGTGTCCGATCCACGGCACGCCGCGTCAACGACAGGCTACGCCTGGGTATCGGTGCGGATGGCGCACTCGGGGTCGAGGCCGTCGCCACGCCCCGACTGGCTGTGTTCGGCGAGACGACCGCCACGCTCGTCTCCGACGGCGCGCTCGATGCAGCGGTGTATCGTCGGAACGGGGACCTGCTCCTCGGCGCACGCCTCGGACTTCGGGTGAGGATTACGGATTCGCAGTAAACATCGGATGACGCCCCTCTCCCCGGTCACCCTCGCAGGCCGCACTGTCCGCCTCGAACCTCTCACGCCGACCTGCGCCGAGGCGCTCTGGGCCGTCGCACAGGACCAGGAGCTGTGGCGGTGGAACCCCGCGCCCGTCCGCTCGCGCGGCGACCTCGATCTGTACCTTCAGACCGCGTTCGACGCGCAGGCCGCTGGGACCGCGCTCCCGTTCGTGCTCGTCGCCGGCGGCGAGGTGGCCGGCAGCACGCGCTTCGCCAACGCGGACGTCCCGAACCGCCGCGTCGAGATCGGGTGGACGTGGGTCGGGGCCCGGTGGCAGCGAACGGGAGTTAACACCGAGGCGAAGCTGCTCCTGCTGCAGCACGCGTTCGAGACGCTCGGCGCTCGGCGGGTCGAGCTGAAGACGGACACGCTCAACACGACGTCGCGGGCGGCGATCGCACGCCTCGGCGCGGTCGAAGAGGGGACGCTACGGCAGCACGTGGTCCGGTCAGACGGGACGTCGCGAGACACGGTTTACTTCAGCATCGTCGCCGATGAGTGGCCGGCGGTCGAGGCGCGGCTGACGGCGCGCGTCGGCGCGCGGGACGCTCTGTGACCAGTGGCTGCATCCTGTCCCGCAATGCGGCGTAGGGTCGCTTTCTCAACCTGCACGCGCATGTCCGCACGATCCAGCGCCGCCGGGGGCGGCATCGGCCTCGGGACGGTCGTCGCCGCCGTCCTCTCGTGGAGCGCCAACCATTCGGTGCTGTGG
>JANPJI010000213.1:0-1909 GCA_031425425.1 Rubricoccaceae bacterium | reverse complement strand
ACGTAGGCGGCACCGCGGAAGTTGTTGCTCCCGTATGCCCCGACGAGGGCGTCGTCGCCACGCGCTCCGACGAGCGCGCGGCCGCCCGAGAGCGAGACGGAGAAGCCGAAGATGTCGAGCGGCTCGCTGTCCGGCGCGGTCAGCTCGGCCTCCTGCGCCCACCCCGTGCCCGAACGGGCGAACAGGTAGGCCGAGCCCCGTGCGGCGACGGCCCCGCTCGCGCCGACGAGGGCCCGGTCGGCCGAGAGCGAGACGGCGTCGCCGAAGAAGTCGCTCGTCGCGGCGTCGCTGGCCACGAGCGTGGCCTGCTGGGTCCACCCCGGCCCGGTGCGCGCGAAGACGTAGGCGGCACCGCGGAAGTTGTTGCTCCCGTATGCCCCGACGAGGGCGTCGTCGCCCGCGAGCGCCACGGAGAAGCCGAAGTAGTTGCCCCCGAAGCCGCCCGGGCCGCTGCCACCGGCGACGAGCCGGGCCTCCTGCACCCACGTCGAGCCCGAGCGTGTGAACACGTAGGCCGCGCCAGCGAGGTCGTCGGCCCTGGACGCGCCGACGAGGGCCCGGTCGCCCGAGAGCGAGACGGAGCCTCCGAAGAGGTCGCCCGCCACCGGGTTGTCGGCGACGAGCCGGGCCTCCTGCGTCCACGCCGAGCCCGAACGGACGAACACGTAGGCGGCGCCCCGGTCGCCGTCCTCGCCGAACGCGCCGACGAGGGCCCGGTCACCGGAGAGGGAGACGGCGCCGCCAAAGAAGCTGTCCGGCGCCCGGCCTGCGCCGACGAGGCGGGCCTCCTGCGTCGGGTCTTGGGCCCTCACCGCGGCCGTCAGAGCCGCCGCGTCTGCGGGCCGAGCACCGGCCTCCCGGGCGGCCTCGTAGAGCGGGGAGGCCGGCTGCCCATGCGTCGGCAGCGGGACGAGGGCTAGGAGGGCAAAGGCGAGGCGCATGGCGTGGAAGAGGCGGATGGAAGAGGGCGTCAGAGGAGCACGGGAGCCGGTCGAACGTGGCCTCGCTTGACGGCGGCGTGTGAGAGTCCCGCACGTCCGACGTCCGGCAACCAGTCCGCCTCACACTTTCGGGACTCTCACACCAGTGGGCACGCCGCACGAGCGACGATCCAAGACACCAGGTTCCGCTCAGCCCGTGCCTAGGCTGCGCAACGGCCGGCCCCGGCTCGACGAGGTCGCCGGCGATTGGGACCGGACGGGCCGGTGGGATCCGGGACGTGCGGACCGGGTGGGGAGCGGCCCGGACGAGATCGGAATCGAGGGTGCCGCACGTAGGCCACGGCACCCTCGACCGGTCCGACTAGCGCACGACCGTGAGCGTCCGCGACGCCGACGTCCCGCCGGTCGCGACGCGGACGACGTAGACCCCCGCTGGCAGGCGCGACGTGTCGACCTCGACGACGTGCGCGCCGGCGTCACGAGCACCGGAGGCCGCCACCACGACTTCTCGGCCGAGCACGTCGTAGACGGCCACGCGGGCCTCGCCTGCCGCGGCGAGCGCGAACGCGACCGACGTCCGGCCGCGCGACGGGTTCGGAAAGACCGCCAGGGCCCCTCGCGACGACGTGGGTGCACCTTCAGTGGCCGTCGCTCCAGACGCGTCCAGCGTCACGAAGAGCCCGCCTCCAGCCGCCGGACCGGCCGCCGTCGAGACCGGCGTGTACCGGGCTCGATCGATCTCGACCGCGACGAAGGCGTCGCCGAGGCCGCTCAGCGCGAAGCGGCCGGCGCCATCGGTGAGGCTGTAGGCCTGCGCCACCCCGTCGTCGCCTTGGGCGACGATGAGCGCGCCGCTGACGGGCACCCCGGCGTCATCGCGAACGGTCCCGTCGAGGACGCCGTCGGGGGCGTCGCCGCCGGGCCGTGATCTGACCGGCCGGTTGAGCCCGCCGAGGAGCGCGTTGACG
>JANPJI010000212.1:0-6822 GCA_031425425.1 Rubricoccaceae bacterium | reverse complement strand
CCGGTGAGCTTGTCGTAGAGCCCGATCGCGAGGTCCGGCCAGGTGTCGGTCTGCGTCGTGGGAGTCGTCGTGTCCATCGGGTCCTGTGAAGGAAAGTGGGAGGAGCATATTCGGGGCGGCCGTTACAGTTCCGCCGCGCCGAGAGTCGCGGCCGGTTCCCGCGCTCCAGTGCGGAGCGCGCCGCCGCCGTGGGCGGGTGAAGACGGCCCGAAGGGGAGGCGAGGGCCCGGGTGCCGGACGCCCGGCGGGTAGCTTCCCCGCGCACGATTTCCCGATTTCGCCATGGAAGAGACCCTCGCCGCCGCCATCCGCGCCGCCCTCGCGCGCCTCCCGGACCTGCCCGATGGCTTCGACGCCGCGGCCGTTGCCGTCGAGTTCCAGACGCCGGCCAACGCGGACCACGGCGACCTCGCGACGAACGTCGCACTCCAACTCGCGAAGCCGCTCGGGCGCGCGCCGCGCGCCATCGCGACGGCCCTGGCACTGGGCATCGACATCGACCCGGCGCGCGTGGCGGCCGTCGAGGTGGCCGGGCCGGGCTTCCTCAACATCCGCTTCGCCGCGGGCTACCTCGCGGCCGGCCTCCGCGACCTCCTCGCCGCCGGCGATGCGTACGGGCGGACGACCAACCACGCCGGCGAGACGGCCATCGTCGAGTACGTCTCGGCCAACCCGACCGGGCCGCTGACGGTCGGCCACGGCCGCAACGCCGTCCTCGGCGACACCATCGCGACGCTGCTGGAGTGGACCGGCTACGCCGTCACGCGGGAGTACTACTTCAACGACGCCGGCCGCCAGATGCGCGTCCTCGGCCAGTCCGTGCGGGCCCGCTACACCGCCATCGTCCGCCCCGAGACGCCGACGCGCGTGCTCGACGACGGCGAGACGGTCCCCGAGGGCTTCCCCGACGGCGGCTACCTCGGCGGCTACATCACCGACGTCGCGCAGGCCCTCGCCGACGCGCACGGCGACGCGCTCCTCGGGGAGGCCGACGAGGCGCGCTTCACGGCGGCGGCCCGCGACACCATCTTCGCCGAGATCGACGCGACCCTGCGCCGCCTCGGGGTCCGCATGGACGGCCAGTTCAACGAGCGCGACCTCTACGAGTCCCGCGCCGTGTGGGACGTCGTGGACCGGCTGACGGAGAAGGGCCTCGCCTACGAGCAGGACGGCGCGACGTGGTTCCGGACCTCCGCCCTCGGTAAGACGACGACCGACGCCGACGGCGAGCGCGGCACCGACGTCGTCCTCGTCAAGTCCTCCGGCGAGCCGACGTACCGCCTGCCGGACATCGCGTACCACATGGAGAAGCTCGGCCGCGGCTTCGCGCTCGTGCTCGACGTGTTCGGCGCGGACCACATCGCGACCTACCCGGACGTGCTCCGCGGGGTGGAGGCGCTCGGCGGCGACGCGGCGAAGATCGACGTGGTCGTGTACCAGTTCGTGACGCTCGTCCGCGGCGGCCAGCCGGTCAAGATGAGCACCCGCAAGGCCAACTACGTCACGCTCGACGAGCTGATGGACGAGGTCGGGGCGGACGTGGTGCGGTTCTTCTTTCTCATGCGCTCGCCGAACACGCACCTTGAGTTCGACCTGGATCTCGCGGTCGAGGCGTCGGAGAAGAACCCGGTGTTCTACCTCCAGTACGCCCACGCGCGCATCTGCTCCATCGCGGCCAAGGCGGCCGAGACGGGCCTGCCGAACGTCCGCGGCGCGGACGGCTCGGGCGCGGACGTCGCGCTGCTGACCCACGAGTCGGAGGTCGCCCTCGTCAAGACGCTGCTGCTGTTTCCGGGCGAGGTCCGCGCGGCGGCTGAGGGCCGCGCGCCGCACCGCCTCGCAGGCTTTCTGCGGGAGGTCGCCGTCGCGTTCAGCGGGTTCTACCGCGACTGCCGCATCGTCGGCGAGCCGGCAGAAATCGCGACGGCGCGGCTGCACCTCGCCGAGGCGGCGCGCCGCGTGCTCGGCCACGGCCTCGCCGTGCTGGGCGTCTCGGCCCCGGAGCGGATGGACCGCGAACCGGTGGGCGAGGCACCAGCCGAGGCGTAACGTGCGGACCGGTTCACTCCCGGTCCCGCCATGCGTCTCGCGTCCCTTCTGGCTCTCGCCCTGCTCGCCGGCTGCCGCGTCGAAGCCCCCGCGGGCGGCCCGGCCGACGCGCCGGCGTCCGACACCCTCGCTGTCGTCGCGCCCGGCGACACGCCCGCAGCCGCCCCCGGCGACGCGCGCCCCGAGGCGGCATGCGTGCTCGTCGCCCAGGACTCCGTCGCGCTTTACGCGCGCCCGTCCGTCGCATCGGCCCGGTTCGGAACGCTCGCGCCCGGCGACTCAGTGGCGGCCACGGGCCGAGCGCCGGGCTTTGTCGGCATCGCGCCGGGGACGGCCCAGGCGGCCAACGTCGGCCCGTTCCGGCTCCGCTACGCGGACGCCGACGGCCCGTTCGCGCTCCGCGGCGACTGCGCGACGCTCGCCCCGCAGCCGCGCCTGAGCCCGACCGCGTGCTACGCGATGGCCACAGCGAGCGTCCGTCTGCACGCCCGGCCGGACACCGCCGCGTCCGTCGTCGCGACGCTTCCGTCGCAGGGCTTCGCCGAGGCGACGCGGCGGACGCCCTCGGGCTGGCTGTACGTCCGCCTCGGCGCGGCCGGACCGCCGGGCTGGGCCGCCCCGGCCGGCGTGAGCCTCAACGGGCCGGCCTGCGAGGCGCTGTGACCGTCGCCTTCCAGGGATGGCCGGGGGCCTACTCCGAGGTCGCGGTACTCGAACGGTTCGGCCCGAAGGTCGAGCCCGTCGGCTACTCGACGTTCGAGGCGGGCGTCCGCGCCGCGGCGGAGGGTGAGACGCGGGCCGTTGTCGTCCCAGTCCACAACTCGACGACGGGCGCGGTCGCAGGGGCCGCCGAGGCCGTCGCGCTCGGCCTCGACTTCGGACTCCAGCGCGACGGCGACGTGTTCCTGCGGGTCCGCCACGCGCTCCTTGCTCTCCCGGACGTCCCGCTCGCGGGCATCCGCCGCGTGCGGAGCCACCCGCAGGCGCTCGCGCAGTGTGCGGGCTGGCTCGCCGCGCACCTCCCGCACGCCCACGTCGGGCCCGGCCCGGCGGAGGCGCCGGACACGGCGGGGGCCGCCCGAGAGGTCGCCGCGCGCGGGCTCCGCGATACGGCCGCCGTCGCCCACGCCGACGCGGCGCCCCGCTACGGCCTCGCCATCCTCGCGGACGGGATCGAGGACGACCCGGCCAACACGACGACGTTCGCTGTCCTGCTTCGCCGCTCGGGCTGACGCCGCGGCGCGGGGGAAAACCGCCGGGTGGGCGAGGCGCGCGTGGCCGACGGGTTCGGCCGGGCAGGGCGCAGCACGCTGTGTCCCTACGGATGCCGCTCCCATGCGGCATTTCGATCCCCGATCAGGTCCGGGTTCACCCGGCCCGATCCCCCGTACCTTCGGAGCGTCCCCCGCCCGAATCCGCCGTGGCCCTGTCCTACACCCTCCGCGAGGGGCTCTCCGGCTTCCGCCGGACCACGCTCGCGACTGCGACGAGCGTCTCGGCGCTGGCCATCGCGCTCGTCCTGATCGGCCTGTTCGCCCTGCTCGGGTGGCAGTGGCGCGAGTTCTCGGACACGCTCCGCCAGCGCGCCGCCGAGGCCGAGGTCTTCCTGCGGCCCGTCGACGGGCCGGCGGCCGAGCGCGTCGGCGGGCGCCTCCGCCAGATCCCCGGCGTCGACTCGGTCCGGTACGTCTCGCACGACGAGGCCGCGGCGACCTTCCGCGAGACCTTCGGCGAGGGCGCGGACCTCTACGACGACCAGCAGTTCCTCCCGGCCTCGTACCGCGTCACGCTCGACGGGGCCTACGCCCAGGCCGACAGCATGAACCAGATCGCCGCCCGCGTCCGCGCGTGGGGCTCGGTCGAGGACGTCGCCTACGACGTCGCCTCGGTCGAGACGATCGAGCGCAACCGCAAGGCGTTCTCGGCGGTCGGGCTCGGCGTGGCGCTCCTCGTCGTCGTCGCCGCGCTCCTGCTCGTCGGCAACACGGTCCGGCTGTCCATCTACGCCCGGCGGATGCTCATCCGGACGATGAAGCTCGTCGGGGCCACCAACGGGTTCATCCGGCGTCCCTTCCTCATCGAGGGGGCGGCGCAGGGGCTCGTGGCGGGCGTCGCGGCGGGGCTCGCGCTGTGGGTCGTGTATGGCCTCCTGCTGGGCTTTCTCCGCGACGCCGACGCGCTCGGAGCGTCGGGTGCCGACTGGCCGGGTGGCTCTCCCGCGCTCGCGCTGCTCTCCGTCGTCGGGCTCGGCGTGCTGCTGGGCTTCTTCGCGTCGTGGATCGCCGTCCGCCGCTTCATCCGCGAGGTGACGGTGAGCTGAACGGCGGGAGAGGAGTTTGGGGCGGGAGGCGGCTCGCCCAGAGCGAACATCCTCTCCGCACTCGACTCTCCAACTCTTCCTCCGGCCATGCGGCTCCTCTTCCTCTTTCTCGCGCTCGCCGGGTGCCGGCAGGGCACCGCGCCGGGGCCGCTCGCGGGCCGCGCCGAGGCGACGGCGGCCGAGGAGCGGACGGTCGCGCTCGGCGGGCGGACGCTCGTGCTCGACGGCTTCGCCGGCGACGTTCGCGTCGAGACGCTCGCCGGGGCGACCGGCGTCCGCGTCCGCTTCGTGCGGCGCGCGCGCGGCGCGACCGAGGCGTCGGCCCGCGAGCGCCTCGCGGCCGTCACCATCGAGGAGGGCAGCGACGCCGACCTCTACCAGTACGTCTGGCGGGCCAACCGGCCGGACGGCATCGCCGAGGATGGCCTGTCGGTCGACGTCGTCGCCACCGTCCCGACGGGCTCGGCCGTCGTCGTGCGGACGCTCGCCGGGGGCGTCGCCGTGGACGGCCCGCTCGGCGACCTCGACGTCGGCGTCGGCTCGGGGACGGTCATTGTGGGGCGTGCCGCGGCGCGCAGGCTCCGCGTGGACGTCCGCACGGGCGACGTCACCGTCATCGCCGCCGCCTTCCCCGCCGGGGCGCGGTGGACCGTCGAGACCGCTGCGGGCGACGTGGACCTGTCGGTTCCGGACGGTGCCTCGGCCCGCATCGACGCCTCGACCGATGCGGGGCGCGTCGCAGACCGCGGCCTGCCGGAGGCCGCGCGCGTCGTCCGCTCGGGCGGACCCGCAGGCGAGCGCCTCGACGCGACGCTCGGACGCGGCGGCGCGGACGTCCGCCTCCACACCGCCGCCGGCACCGTGACGGTGGGCGGGGCGACGGACATCGACGGGACCGAGACGGGCCAGGTCGACGAGTAACAGCGTCGACGGGCCACAAATTTGTGCCGGGACTTGGCCGGGCATGGAGCGGGAAGGGGATCGGACGGGAAATCCGCAGCCCGTAGGGTTCCGGCTCACCCTTCGGTCCTGACATGCCCGGTCTCCGCGCGCGGCTCTCCGCCGCCTTCTTCCTCGCCCTTCTCCTCGGCGCGCTCGCGCCCGCCGCCCGCGCCCAGCCGACGGGGTCGGTCGCCGGCCACGTGTTCGAAGACGACGGCGTCACGACCGTCATCGGGGCCAACGTCCGCGTGGACGGGACGGCGCTCGGGGCCGTCACCGACATCGACGGCGCGTTCCGCATCCTCGGCGTCCCGGCCGGGATGCACGCCGTCACGGCGTCGTACACCGGCTACACGTCGCAGACCCAGCGCGGCGTCGTGGTCCGCGCCGGCGAGACGCGCCGCCTCACCTTCACGCTCGGGGCGGGCACCCTCGACGAGGTCGTCGTGACGTACGAGGCCCCGATGATCACCAACGACGCCATCGGCCAGTCGAGGATCGTCACGTCCGACGACAGCCGCTCCGGACGCCCAGCGCGCCGCGAGCGGGCCGCGCCGGCCACCGGAGTGGCCGCCTCGACGCCGGCCTCGCCGCCGACGGCTCCGCCGTCCGTTCGCGGTGGCCGCGCCGAGCGCGTCGAGTATTTCGTCGACGGCGTCCGCGTCGGGGTGCCGGCCGACGCGACGCAGGCCGACCGCGGCGTGCTCGCCGGCGAGAACTACGCGTCCGTCGACGAGATCGGCTTCCGCCGCACCGAGGCGGCCCCGCTCTCGACGTTCTCGATCGACGTCGACCGCGCGAGCTACGCCAACGTCCGCCGGATGCTCACCGACGGCTTCCTCCCGCCGCCGGACGCCGTCCGCGTCGAGGAGTTCGTCAACGCGTTCGAGCTGGACATGGCCGGGCCGACCGACGGCTCGCCGTTCGCGGTCCACACCGAGGTCGGGCCGTGCCCGTGGGCACCCGAGCACCGGCTCGTGCGCGTCGGCGTCCAGGGCCGGCGCATCGACACGGCGGCCCTGCCGCCGGCCAACCTCGTCTTCCTCATCGACGTCTCGGGCTCGATGGCGAGCTCGGTCAAGCTGCCGCTGCTCGTGAGCGCCTTCCGGCGGCTCGTGCAGGAGCTGCGCCCGCAGGACCGCGTCGCCCTCGTCGTCTACGCCGGGGCCGCAGGCCTCGTGCTCCCGCCGACGCGCGGGAGCCAGAAGCAGACCATCCTCGGCGCGCTCGACCGGCTCGAAGCCGGCGGATCGACAGCCGGCGCGGCCGGCATCCAGCTCGCCTACGACGTCGCGCGCCAGAACGTCGACCCCGCCGCGACGAACCGCGTGCTGCTCGCCACCGACGGCGACTTCAACGTCGGCGTCACCGGCGAGAGCGCGCTCCGCGAACTCGTCGAGCGCGAGCGCCGGGGCGGCGTGATGCTGAGCGTGTTCGGCGTCGGCACGGGCAACCTCCAGGACGCGCGCATGGAGGCCGTCGCGTCGTGGGGCAACGGGGCCTACAGCTAC
>JANPJI010000211.1:0-3633 GCA_031425425.1 Rubricoccaceae bacterium | reverse complement strand
TCCGCTCGACCGACGGTGGCGCGACGTGGGTGCGGGCCGACGCGGGTTTTGGAGGGTGGAGCGTGAACAGCCTGTCGCTGTCGCGGACAGGCGTGCTGTACGCGGCGACGGAGCGAGGCGTGTGGCGCACGACAGCGCCGGTCGTCGCAGGCGAGGCCGCCACGGTCGAGGCGTTGGGTGTGGCGGTGTCGGTGCGGCCGAACCCGGCCGGCGGGCGCGTCGAGGTGGTGCTGACGCTGGCCGAGGCGCAGGCGGTGCGCGTGGTCGTGCTGGACGCTCTCGGCCGTGAGGTCGCCGTCGTGCTGGACGGGCCGGCGGGAGCGGGCGAGACGGCGGTCGGCGTGGACACGGCGACGTGGCCCCCGGGCGTCTACATCGTCCGCGCCTCGGCGTCCGGGCGCGAGGCGTCGGCGCGGCTCGTCGTGGTTCGGTAAGGGCCTGAACCCCCCGCCGTCCGGCGAGTCGCTCCGCTCCTTGCTCGGACGGCTGTCCCCCTCGTCGAGGGGGACAGGTTGAACGGGCGAGTGCGAGCGGAGCGAGTGCCCGTTCAGACGGGGGGTTCTGCCTCAGCGTGTCGCTGCGCTGTCAGCCGGCGCCTCGGCGTCGCGCGGGGCGGCGGCGGGGAGGTGGGCGGCGCGGCCGATCCGCTCGAAGACGTCCTCGCTCTCCGTCACGGCCGTGTACACGACCGCGCGGCGACGCCACGAGACGAGGTAGGCCCCGCCGAGGCGCCGCGCGTCCACCGGGTCGGGCTCGGCGAGCTTGGCGTAGGCCGCCTCCGGCAGGTCCAGCGTGCCCTCGGCGCGGTCGAGGAACACGTAGTCGTAGGCGAACACGACCGCGTCCTCGCCGTCCGAACCGGTGTAGCGGAAGGCGGGCACGGACAGCTGCGGCGACAGCGACGCCTCGCCCACGCCGACGAGGCGCAGCCCGGGAAGCTCCGGCAGCCCGATCGGCCAGCCGAACACGTCGGCGACGTACGCCTCGGCCTGCTCGTCGTCGGCCGTGAGGTAGGACGGCTGGAAGCCCTCGGCCGTCGCGATCACCCGCACGAGGAGGTCACGGTCGGAATCCGGCGCGTCGCGGCGGACCCACCACGTCGCCGCGGCGGCGAGGGCGAACACGGCCACGAACGCGGCGGCGACCCACGCCGTCCGCCCCCGCGGCGCGGGGAGCTTGCGCGTGCTGGACCGCGCGACCTGGACGGTCCGCGTCTGGATCCGGTCGAAGGCCGACGTCGGCGGCGGCGGGACGACGTCCCAGTCGATGTCGGCGTCCTCGGGGTCGCGGGGACGGGGAGCGGGCGGGGCCTTCACGCGGTCGTCCGGGTGCGGACCGGCGCGCCGTCGCCGCCGGCCCCATCGCGGCTCGCCGCGTCGCTGCCCGCTCCGACGAAGAGGAGGTTGACGGTCGCACCACGCTGGACGGACAGCATCGCCGCCGCGTCGCCGCCGTTGACGGCCACTTCGAGGTGCCCGCCGCTGCCGTAGAGCACGAGCGGATCGCCGGGAGCGACGGAGCCATACGTCGGCGCGATGCCGCGGACGATGGCCGAGCCGACGTAGCACGTCACGCCGCGCCCGCCGCCGAGGCGCTCAACGGCCTCGCGGGAGATGTTGGTGAGGCAGTTGCCGTAGCGGTCCACGTGGAGCACCATGCCGTCGATGCCCTGGTCGTCAGTGATCGGGAGCGGCCAGTGCAGCGGCGTGAGCGCCTCGGTCGGCGTGCCGACGTCGGCGAGGGCTGCGCCGGCTGCGAGGCGCGCCGCGACGGGTCCGAACAGGTCGCGGCCGTGGAACGTGCGGCACGGCGCGGCGCAGCCCCACGCCGCGGGGCGGTCCAGCGCGACCGCCTCGACGAGGACGCCGCCCGCGTCGGGGTCGGCGAGGAGGAGCGACAGCACGCCGTTGTCCGGCCCGACGAACGTGTACGTCTCCGTCCCGCGTGCGACGCGCGCGGCGATGGCCTGCCGGTCCGTCCCCACGCCGGGGTCGACCACGACGAGGTGGACGGTGGCGTCGGGGAAGTGGGGGAGCGCCTGGGCGAGGACGAACGCCGCCCCCATCACGTCCTGCGGCCCGACCTGGTGGCTGACGTCGACGAAGCGCACGTCGGGGGCGACGCGCAGCATCGCCCCCTTCATCGCGGCGACGTAGCCGTCGGCGAGGCCGAAGTCGGTGGTCAGGGTGACGGTCACGGCGGCGAGGGGGGAGCGGCCAAAAGCTACGCCCCGCGGCCCCGGCGGAGGGACTCTGCACCGCGCAGCCCCGTTATCTTGGCGTCTTCGTCCTGCCCGAACTCCATGTCGCAGATCCCGCCCGCCGGGCCGACGCCGTCTGCGGTCCCCGCCGCCGTCGATTCTCCGCCCGTCTCGGAGCCGGCGGACCGGCACGCGGGCGCGCTCAACGAGTTCGTCCTCCTGTGGGGCGAGATGGCGACGCAGTGGGGCATCAACCGGACGATGGCCCAGATCCACGCGCTCCTCTACGCGTCGGAAGGGCCGCTCGACACGGACGAGATCATGGAGCGCCTCCAGATCTCGCGCGGCAACGCCAACATGAACCTCCGGGCGCTGCTGGACTGGAACCTCGCCCGCAAGACGCACCAGATCGGCTCGCGAAAAGACTACTTCGTCGGCGAGAAAGACGTCTGGATCATCACCACGACGATCATCGAGGAGCGGCAGCGGCGCGAGATCAAGCCCGTCCAGCGCGCGCTCGGGGGCGTCGCCTCGGGCCTGCGCGCCGAGGGGGAGATGACGCCCGCGGAGGCCGCCCTCGCCGGGCGCATCGAGGCGCTCGTGAACCTGACGGACCTGCTCGACGGCTTCACGACGACGCTGCTCCCGTTCCTCAAGGGCCGCAACGCCGAGAAGGTCGCCGAGATCATGCGCTTCGCGACGCGCCTGCGCGGGGGGGGCGGCGCGCGGGACGCGACGTGACGCCGGCCGAGACCGGCCGGGCCGGCGAGGACGCCGCCGCGGCCTACCTCGAGGCGCGAGGGCTGCGCGTGATGGACCGCAACTACCGCTTCGGCCGCGAGGAGATCGACCTGGTCGGCTTCGAGCCCGTCGGCGACAGCGGCATGATCGTGGTCGTCGAGGTCAAGGCCCGGCGGGGAACCGGCTTCGGCGCACCCGAGGCGTCTGTGGACGCGGCGAAGCAGAAGGCGATCATGCGCGTCACGGAGGCCTACCTCCACGAGCGCCGCCTCATGCCCGCGCCGGTCCGCTTCGACGTCGTCGCGGTGACATTCGCGCGGACCGGCGAGCCGCGCATCGAGCACTTCAAGAACGCCTTTGGCTACTTCGTCTGACACCGCGCCCGGCCGCCCGGCCCTCATCGTCCACGGCGGGGCGTGGGACATCCCGGACGGCGAACGGGTGGCGCACCGCCACGGCGTCGCCATCGCGCTCGGGCACGGGCGGCGCATCCTGGAGCGCGGCGGGAGCGCCCTCGACGCCGCCGAGGCGGCCGTCGTCGCCCTCGAAGCGCACCCGGCCTTCGACGCCGGCCGCGGGTCCGTCCTCGACCGCGACGGCCAGCCCCAACTCGACGCCGGGGTCATGTGCGGCGCGACGCTCCGCTGGGGCGCCGTCGCCAATGTGCGCGCGCTCGACCACCCCGTAAAGGC
>JANPJI010000210.1:0-1753 GCA_031425425.1 Rubricoccaceae bacterium | reverse complement strand
GCTGCCCCGCTTCGCTGCCCCGCTTCGTTTCTCGCCCGACCGATCCCGCCTCCGTGGCTCTGCGCTCCTCCGCCTCGATGCCCGTCCTCCTGTCCTCCCGTCTTTCCGTCTTCCCTGTCCGGGCCGCCGCCCGCGGCGCGGCCGTCGCGCTCGCCCTGCTCGCCGGCCTCGCGGCCCCGGCGCGCGCGCAGCTCCTCGAACCGCCGACCCCGCCCGAGTGGCGCGGCCGCATCGACGCCGAGCGCCAGGGCACGCACGACGCCAACCGCATCCGGACGCGGTTCTACAACTACGGCATGGTCGGCGACTACACGACCAACCCGGACCTGACCGTCTTCCACTCGGTCGAGGTGCCCAAGGGCTCCGGGCTGAACTACTCGGACGGCATCACGCCGTACGTCCTCGCCCGCGTCCCACAGGAGGGCGGCCAGCCGACCGAGCTCATGCTCACCGGCTTCCGCGAGCGCCAGGCATCCAGCCCCATCACCAACCGCGTGATGCGCTTCGAGCCGCGGCCGGGCTACGTCGAGACCGACCCGACGATCAATGTCGGCCGCGCCGTCGCGATCTCGAACGACCCGCGGACGTGGCCCGGAGCCGCCGACGCCTCGGGCGTCCTCAACCCGTCCACCGACCCCGCCGAGTGCTGGTACGACCGGCGCAACGACCCGGACGACCCCGGCTGGTGCGGCTCGTGGAACGGCTTCTTCGGCAAGCGCCCCAACGCGGACCAGGAGTCCTTCTTCGCGATGGACGACCAGTTCTACGACGCCACCACCTTCTACCCGGACTCCCGCGACCGCACGCGACGCGGACTCGGCCTCCGCGTCGAGGTCCGCGGCTTCCAGTGGGCCAACCCGCAGGCCCAGAACGTCATCTTCTACCACTACGACATCGTCAACGAGTCCACGACGACCTACGAAGACATCGTGTTCGGGCTCTACATGGACTCCGGCGTCGGCGGGGCGTCGATCTCGTGCGACGGCCGCCCCGAGAGTGACGACGACAACGCGCGCTTCTCGTCCGACTTCGGCCTGAACCTCGTCTACACGTGGGACGAGCGCGGCCACGGCATCGGGCTGAACTCCAACTGCGCCACGACGGGCTACCTCGGCTACGCCTACCTCGAGACGCCCGGAAACCCGTTCAACAGTCTCGACGACGACCGCGACGGCCTCACCGACGAGCGCCGCGACGACACGCAGCGCGAGGGGCCGGGGCAGCGGATCGTCGGCCAGGACGCCATCCGGGCCGCCCTCACCGCCCGCGTGGACCTCGCCCGGTTCGAGTCGTTTTACGGCCCGCTCGTCGAGCGCCCGGCCTACGTCGCCGGCATCTGGTACACCGCCGACGAGGACCTCGACTGGGTCGCCCAGTTCAATGACACCGGCGCCGACGGGATCTTCACGGACGACGACAATGCCCCCGATACCGGGGAGGGCGACGGCCAGCCCACCGCCGGCGAGCCCAACGTGGACCAGACCGACATCAACGAGTCGGACCAGATCGGGCTTACTGGCTTCAAGCTCAACCGCATCGCCGGCTCCGGCACGACCGACGGCATCGTCTTTTTCAACGACCTCAACCTCTGGCCGCAGCGCCTCTACGACCAGTTCACGAGCCCCGACCCGGCCGTCCGCTTCGACGCGACCGTCGTCCGCGACTACAACGTCGGATTCCTGTTCGCCTCGGGCCCGTTCCGGCTAGAGCCCGGCCGCCGCGAGCGGTTCAGCCTCGCGCTCGCCTACGGTGC
>JANPJI010000209.1:0-5775 GCA_031425425.1 Rubricoccaceae bacterium | reverse complement strand
GCGGGGTCGATGTGGACATCGGAGAGCCCGCGTGCGTCGAAGGTGAGGTCGAGCCGGCTCCACATCCGGCCGCGGTCCTCCGACCGGTACAGGCCGGTCCCGAACCCGAAGTCGGGCAGGCGCGCCGCGACGACGAGGTCGCCGTGGACCTCGACCTGGCTGACGTCCGCCCGCCCGAACCCCTCGGTCGCGTCGGCCACGGTCGCCAGCTGATCCGACGTGCGCAGCAGGCCCCGGCGGGTCGTCGCGACGAGGACGGACCCGGCCGGACCCGCGGCGAGGCCGCTCACGGTGAGCTCGATCGTCCTCCACGTCGCTCCGCCGTCGGCCGACACGTGCGTCTCGGGGCTGAACCCGGTCACGGCCGCGATCTGGCCCGCGGCGGTCATCCGCGAGACGACCAAACCGTCGGGGAGTCCGGAAATCGGTGCCCATGTCCGGCCGTCGTCGGTCGAACGGTGAGGAGACGCCCCCCGGCCGGTGTCGCTCGTCGGGTAGCCGCCGACGAGGATGGAGCCGTCCGCGAGCACGGCGAGCCCGGTCACCTCTGCTCTCCGGTAAGAACCGACCGGCACGGTCGCCCACGTCTGGCCGCTGTCCGTGGACCGAGCGACCGAGTACGTCTCCGCCCCGATCCCGGTCGAGGCGAGCCCCGCGAGGACGGTGCCGGTCGGCCCGACGACGACGAACGACACCGGCACGGTGTAGGCCGTCGGCTGCCACGCGGTGGCGCCCGGAGAGCGCCGGTATACCCCGGCGGCCGTGGCGGCGAACAGCGTTCCGTCGGCCTGCGCCGCGAGGCTTCGAGCGTCTGGTGCAGAAAGCCCGTCGCTGGCGTCGGTCCACGTCAGCCCGCCGTCCGGCGAGCGGAGGACGGTCGGCCCGACGGTCCAGAACTCGCTGGTCGGAGCCGCGAAGACTCCCGTGACGCCGGTCGCGTCGAGCGAGAGGGGCGTCCACGTCGCGCCGTCGGTGCTGCGGTAGAGCGTCGCGCCGTCCGCCGCGACGGCCGTGAACCCCGCCCCGTCCTGCACGGTCGCGACGCCGACGGCCAGCCCGCCGTACGGTCCAGCGAGGCGCTGCCACGTCAGCGCAGGAGCCTGCGCCCACGCTGGCAGCGCGAGCAGCAGAGCGGCGGCGAGCGCGCCCGCACGGGCAGAGAAGCGGGGGAGAGGGCGCATCGGCAGCGAGGCGAAAAGGCGTTCGGGAGACGATACGAACGGGGCGGGGCCTCCGCTGGACGACCGCCGTGTGCGCCTACCCTGTCAGGCCTCGACGTGCGCTTGGACCCAGTCGCAGAGGTCCGCGAGGATGGCGTCGCGCTCAGGCTCCTTCATCAGCTCGTGGAACAGCCCATCGTACAGCCGCAGCGTGACGTCGTGGCTCGGGGCGTGGGCGGCGAGCCACTCGGAGCCGCCCGGCGGCGTAATCCGGTCGGCGGTGCCGTGCATGAGGTACAGCGGCAGCGTGAACGCCTCGGGGTGCGCCTGCACGCGCCGCGACGCCTGGAGCAACTCGACCGCGAGGCGCGCGCGGATGCCACTGACCGTGTTCAACGGGTCCTCGCGGTAGGCCCGCTCGACGGCCGGGTCGTGCGAGAGCTTCGAGAGGTCCAGCTTCGTCACCACCTGCTGCGGACGCCAGCGGGCGACGTGCGGTGCGGCGCGCTCCAGCAGCCGCGGGACGGGGAACGTGTGCAGCGCGGCGGACGACAGCACGAGCCCTGCCAGCCCCTGCGCCCCGTGCTCGACGACGTGCGCCGCGGCGACGAGCCCGCCCATCGAGTGACCGAGCAGCACGACCGGCAGGCCCTCGGCCGCGCGGCGCGCCTCGGCGAGGACGAGCCCGAGGTCGGCCACGTAGTCGCCGAACGCTTGCACGTCGGCCCGAGCACCGCCGGACTGGCCGTGGCCGCGGTGGTCGTAGGCGAACACGTCGAGGCCGCGCGCCATCAGCGCCGCGGCGAGGTATGCGTGCCGCCCGCTGTGCTCGTGGACGCCGTGGACGATCACGACCGCGCCCGTCGCGCCGCGGTCGGGCGTCCACCGCCGCGTGAAGAGCGTCGTGCCGTCGGCGGCGGCGAGGGTGCCGGTGGAGTGGTGCATCGGGAAGGGGGAGAGGACGGGACGAGAGTAAGACGGGAAGAGGAGAAGAATGAACGGACGGGAGGAGAGCAAGGCCCGACGGGACGGCCCGAACGGACCGAGCCCGGACGGTACCGCCGAGCCCTAGCTTGCCCGTCGGGGCCTCCCGTCCTCCCGACTTCCCGTCCTCCCGCCCGCTCCATGTCCACCCGCGTCCGTTTTGCGCCGAGCCCGACCGGCCTGCTCCACATCGGCGGCCTCCGGACCGCCCTCTACAACGTGCTCCTCGCGCGCAAGACCGGCGGGACGTTCGTGCTCCGCATCGAGGACACCGACCAGGCGCGGTTCGTCGATGGAGCCGAGGCGGACATTCTGGCGAGCCTCGCGTGGGCGGGCCTGACGCCCGACGAGGGGCCGGGCTCGGGCCTCACCGGCGACGGCCCGCACGCGCCCTACCGCCAGTCCGAGCGGACGGACCTCTACAACGCCGCCGCCGCCGCCCTCCTCGACGCGGGCCGCGCGTACGTCGCCTTCGACACGCCCGAGGCGCTCGCGGCGATGCGCGACCGGGGCGACGCCTACTCCGCCGCGACGCGCGGCGACCTTGACAACAGCCTCGCGGTGGAGGCCGGCGAGGTGCAGCGCCGTCTCGACGCGGGCGAGCCGCACGTGGTCCGCCTCAAGGTCGAGCCCGGCCGGACGGTCGCGTTCACGGACCGCATCCGCGGCGACGTCTCGTTCCAGACGGACGGCGTGGACGATCAGGTCCTCGTCAAGTCCGACGGCCTGCCGACATACCACCTCGCCAACGTCGTCGACGACCATGCGATGGCGATCACGCACGTCATCCGCGGCGAGGAGTGGCTGCCGTCTGTGCCGAAGCACCTGCTGCTCTACGAGGCGCTCGGGCACACGCCGCCTCAGATGGCGCACCTCCCGCTCATCCTCGCCCCGTCGGGCGGCAAGCTGTCGAAGCGCAACGCCGAGAAGATGGGCATCCCCGTCTCGGTCCGGGACTACGTGGGGGCAGGCTACGAGCCCGAGGCGCTCGTCAACTTTCTCGGCCTGCTCGGCTGGAACGACGGCACCGACCGCGAGCGCTTCACCCTCGTTGAGATGGCCGAGGCCTTCTCCCTCGACCGCGTCCACAAGAGCGGAGCGAAGTTCGACCTCGACAAGCTCGCGTGGCTCAACGGCCAGACTCTCCGCGAGCGGACGGCCGCAGAGATCGCCAGCCGAGCCTGTGCGGCCGTCGAAGCGCGCGTCGGGCCGGTCGACGCCGAGCGCCTCGCCGTGGCCTCGAACCTGATGCGCGAGCGACTCGTCTTCGCCCACGACCTCGCCGACTCTCCCTACCTGTTCGCCGACCCCGAGACGTACGACGAGGCCGGCGTCAAGAAGCGCTGGAAGGCGGACAGCGCGCGGCTCGTGTCCGTGTACGCCGACCGCCTCGCCGCGGCCGACGCGTTCACCATCGAGTCGGCCGAGGCTGCACTCCGGGCGCTGGCGGACGAGCAGGGCGTCGGGTTCGGCCTCGTCGTCCACCCGGTGCGCCTCGCCGTGACGGGCGTCACGGTCGGGGCGGGACTGTTCGAGACGATGGCGGTTCTGGGCCGCGAGACGTGCGTTCGCCGCCTCCGCACGGCTGCCGAGCGCCTCGCGTGATCTGTCACGCGCCACCGGCGAAGTCGAACCAGTAGACCACGAAAGGGTCCGGGTCCTCGGTGCCGCCTGCGGACGCGTACAGCCGCCGCGCGGCCGTGTTGGTCGTCTCGGTTCCGACCCAGGCCCCGGCGCATCCGACGGCGCGACCCCGCTCCCAGAGCAGCCCGAGAAGCCGTTTTGCCAGCCCCTGCCGGAGATGCGTCAGCGCAACGCCGACCTCGATGACGAACAGCTCCGGCGCTTTGTCCGGGTGGACGTAGTGGACGGCCGAGGCCATCCCGACGACGAGGCCGTCGTCCAGGGCGACGGCCAGATGGTGCCGCGGGTCGGCCAGAAACTCGGCCGTCCAGCGCGGATCGACGGCATGGTCGAACACGTCCGGGGCCACGTTCTGCAGAACGTCGTCGTCGCCGGGACCGAGCAGGCGGAGCGTGACCATCGCAGCGTCAGCCATTCAGGCGCTCGCGGAGGAGCGCCTGGACCCGTTTCGGGTCGGCCCCTTTCGGGGCACGGCGCATCGCCTGGCCCGTGAGGAAGCCGACCACCCTGTCCTCGCCCCACCGGAACGCCTCGACCTTGTCCGGGTGCGCCGCGAGCGCCTCGTCGACGGCCGGCAGGAGCGCCGCGTCGTCGCGGACGGCGGCGAGACCGAGGCGCTCGACCGTCGCCTCGGCCTCGCCGCCCTCGTTCACGAGCGCCGCGAGGACCGTGCGGGCGGAGGCTCGCGTGACGGTCCCGTCGGCCGAGAGGCCGAGCAGTGCGGCGAGCGCCGCGGGCGTCGCCTGCGACTCCGAGACGGCGCGGCCGGCGAGGAGCGGGCGCACGTCCTGCACGAACAGGATGGCCGCGTCGCGGACAGGCGCGCCGGCTGCGACGACCGCCTCGAATAGACCTGCCAGATCTGCATCGGCAGCCAGAACGGCGGCCTCCTCGCCTCCGACACCGCGCACGACGAGCGAGTCGTACCCGACGCGCTGTGCATCCGAGAGCGCTGCCGCGGGGTCTTTCGGCCCGGCTACCGGTCGCGGCGCGTCAATCCGCGTCCCCGTCTCGTTCGCCGCTGTCCGTTCGCCGCTGCCGGCTGCCTTCTTGCCCCACGAGTCGCGCAGGGCGACGATCCGGTTGAACACGAGGCGTTCGGGCGAGCTGTCGAGCGGGTCCGGGCGGAAGTACCCGAGCCGCTCGAACTGGTAGCGCGCGTCCGGCGCGTCGGTCTCCACGCTCGGCTCTACGAAGCCGTCCGTCTCGACGAGGGACGCCGGGTTCAGGACCGCCGTCACGTCCTCGTGCGTCTCGGGGACGGGCACGGAGAACAGGCGGTCGTACAGGCGGAATGTCGCCGGGACGCCCGTCGCGGCGTCGACCCAGTGAATCACGCCCACGCGCCGACCTTCCGCTTCAGCATTCAGTGTCGCGAGGTCCGCGTGGGCGCGCAGGCCGACAACAGCGCCCGTCTCGTCGTGGTCGACGCCCGTGCAGCGGACGACCGGGCCGTGACGGAGGCGCACCTCGGTCCCCGGCGAGAGGCGCTTCCAGCCTTTCGGGGGCGTCTCGGCGAAGTCGTCGCGCTCGATCCAGACGGTCCGGCCGAGCGCGAGCGGGCGCGTGAGCGCGGCCCCGGCCGGCGGCGTGACGTCGTGCGGCCAGTACGGTGCGTCGAGGGCCAGCGGCGCTCCGCCGTCGGGGAGGTTCTCGATCGTGAGCCGGAGCGGGGTCGCGACGGCGAGCACGCGCGGCGCGACGCCGTTGAGGTCGTCGCGGACGACGTGCTCGTAGAACGCGAGGTCCACGCGGCCGTCCACGTTCGAGACGCCGATCTGGTCGCAGAACGCGCGCACGGCCTCGGGGCGGACGCCGCGGCGGCGCTGCCCGGCGATCGTCGGCAGGCGCGGGTCGTCCCAGCCCGAGACGCGGCCCTCGCTCACGAGGCGGAGCAGCTTGCGCTTGCTCATCACGGTGTAGTCGAGGTTGAACCGGGCGAACTCGTGCTGGTGGTTGCGCGGCTCCGGGACGCCGAGCGCGTCGA
>JANPJI010000208.1:0-8807 GCA_031425425.1 Rubricoccaceae bacterium | reverse complement strand
GTTCGCGCGCGGCCTCCGCAACGGACCGGGCATGTCGACAAACCCGGGCGGGACGTCGTTCGACGCCACGTTCCGCGATGGGCAGGTCGAGGGCCGAGGCCGCATCTTCTACGCCGACGGCGACGCGTACGACGGCGACCTCACCCGGGATGGCCGCCGCGTCGGGCAGGGGCGTCTCCGCTTTGCCGACGGCACGGTCTACGACGGCGCGTTCGCAGAAGGCGACCCGAACGGGGCCGGCGTGATGACCCGGACCACCGGATGCCACCACATCGGCACGTTCGCGACCGAGACCGGGCGCACGACGATCGTTTCGGGCTCGTACGCCTGTCCCGACGGCACGGCCTACCGCGGCGGGTGGCGCAGCGGCGACCTTCACGGCGACGGTGTCTGGACGTACGCGAACGGCGTCACGTGGTCCGGCCGCTTCGCCGACGGCCGCGGCGACGGAGACGGCGCGTGGGCCGACGCCGCCGGGGCCATCTACGCGCGTGGGCCATACTCGACCGAGCCCCGCGCTGGGGCCGCAGCGACGACCGCGAGCGTGCCCGTGCTCGGGCGCGTCCGGGTGACGACCGAGACGGGGCCTGGACGTCGCGGCGTCTCGGTCTCGGCCGGCGATCCGGCGCTCGGCGAGCGCCTGTTCCCGCGGGTGCCGTAACCGCGCCGCCGACCGGCGACACCTGAGGCGGCGATCTCCGGGTGCCGAGGTCCGTGGCCGGACCCGTTTCGATAGCTTGACGTCCCGCCCAACCTTCAGTCTCATGCTCCGCCTGCTTCTCGCCGCGTTCCTGCTCGCCGCACCCGTGGCGGCCCAGACCACCTCGGGCTCGCTCCGCTCCGGCGACAACACGCTCAACTCGGGCGAGTTCTCGGACTCGTACGAGGTCCAGGTCCGCAGCGGCCAGACCGTCACGGCGACGGTCACGTCGTCGGACTTCGACACCTACGTCATCATCAAGGACGCATCGGACCGGCAGGAGGACAACGACGACTGCTCGTCCGGCGAGACGACCCGGTCCTGCGCCACGTTCACCGCGGACCAGAGCGGGACCGTCCGCGTGCTCGTGACGAGCTACACGCCGGGCGAGACGGGGAATTACCGCGTCGAGATCGAGGTCGGCGGGTCGGGGTCTTCAAGTTCTTCGGGCGGAGCGGCCTCGGGTGGCCGAGGCGGGGACGGCGCGACTGCCCTCCGGAGCGGGCAGCGCGCGACGGGCTCTCTCGGACAGGGCGACGGGACGCTCTCGTCGGGCGAGTACCGCGACGCGTTCACCATCGACGTCCGCGCCGGCCAGCACCTCACGCTCGACCTCACGAGCGACGACTTCGACACGTACGTCCTCGCGACATCGCCCTCGGGCGACCAGGAGGACAACGACGACTGCACGTCCGGCGAGACGGACCGCTCCTGCCTCGACCTCGTCGCCCGCGAGAGCGGCACGTGGGCCGTCACGGTGACGAGCTATCAGCCCGGCGAGACGGGCGCGTATGCCCTCACCGCTACGGCCGGCGGGCAGGCCGCAGCCCCGACGCGCGGCCAGACGCAGCCCGTCCGTGCGACGCGCGGCGGCGGAGCGCGCTACGAGTCCGGCACGCTCGCCCGCGGCGACCGCACGCTCTCGTCGGGCGAGTTCTTCGACACGGTCACGTTCGAGGGGACCGGCGCACCGGTGACCGTGGACCTGCGCGGGCGCGGCTTCGACCCGTACCTCATCGTCCGGGGCGCGGACGGCGAGCAGTCCGACAACGACGACTACGAGGGCGCGCTCGACCGCGCGCTGCTCGTCGTCGACACCGAGCGCGGGCAGACGTACACCGCCACGGTGACGAGCTACCGCCCCGGCGAGACGGGCGACTACGACCTCGTGATTCAGGGCGGCGGCGAGGGCGATAGCGGGCCGGGCGGGGCTGCGCCGGGCCGACAGACCGTTTCGGCGGCCGGCGGGCGGACCGAGACGGGCCGCCTCGATCGCGGCGACGAGACGCTCCGCTCGGGCGAGTTCGTGGACACGTTCTCGTTCGAGGGCACGCCCGGCCAGCGCGTCGCGATCGACCTGACGAGTGGGGACTTCGACACGTACCTCGTCGTCGAGCCCCCGCGCGGCGAGTCCGTCGAGGACGACGACGGCGGCGGCTCGACGGGCCACTCGCGCCTCGAAATGGACCTCACCGAGCCCGGAGCCTACACCGTTTACGTGACGAGCTACGCCGCGGCCGAGACGGGGGCCTACCGCCTCGTCATCGACGGCACCGAGCGGTTCGGCCAGCCGGCGGCTCCCGTCCGGACCGTCTCGGCCGACGGACCCGTCCGCTCCGCCTCGACCACGCGCGCCGCGACGCAGCCGACGACGCGCCAGGTCGCCGACTGGACCCTCGCCGAGACGTTCCAGGGCCAACTCGACGCGTCCGACCAGCGCCTCTCGTCGGGCGAGTACACCGAGGTCCACACGTTCGACGGCGACGCCGGCGAGCCGATCCGCATCGAGATGACGAGCGGGGACTTCGACACGTACCTCCTCGTCGAGTCGCCCTCGGGCGAGCAGGTGGACAACGACGACTACGACGGCGCGCAGGACCGCTCCGTTGTCGAGTTCACCATGCCCGAGTCCGGCCGCTACCGCGTCACGGCCACGTCCTACCGCGCCGAGGAGACGGGCCGCTACACGCTCCGCCTCTCGCAGGCCGACGCCATGCGCCCGGACCCGCCGGCCTTCGACCGCATCGTCGGCGTCTTCGCCGGCATCTCGGACTACGGCGGCCGCATCGGCAACCTCGACTACACGGCCGCCGACGCCGTGCTCGTCCGCGACGCGATGATCGCGCAGGGCATGCGCCCCGAAGACGGCATCCTGCTCCAGGACGCCGACGCGACCGTCGCCGGCATGCGCGAGGCGTTCGCGGACGTCGCCCGGCGCTCCGACGAGCGGACGATGTTCGTCTTTTTCTACTCCGGACACGGCGGCCAGTACGCTCGGACCAGCTTCGAGCGCGAGGACCCGGACAACATGGACGAGTCGATCGAACTCTACGACGACGAGATTCTCGACAACGAGTTCGATGCGATGCTGTCTGCGCTGCCGTCGTCGCGCCAGCTGATCGTGCTCGACGCGTGCTTCTCGGGCGGCTTCGCCAAGGACGTCATCTCCAGCCCCGGCCGGATGGGCCTCTTCTCCTCGGAAGAGGACGTCGTGAGCGCGGTCGCCGTCAAGTTCGAGGCCGGCGGCTACCTCTCCCGCTTCTTCGCCGACGCCGTCCAGACGCAGCAGGCGGACGAGGACGCCAACGGGGCGGTCACCGCGCTCGAGCTCAGCCAGTACCTCCACACCCGGTTCAACGCGGACGTCACCGGGACAGGCCGCGAGCTGATCGTCGCCCGGGACACGCGCCCCGAGCACCAGAAGCTCGTCGTCGACCGCGGGAGCGTCGGCCTCTACGACACGCTCTTCCTCCTCGGCCGGTAGCGCACGCGCAACCGACCGGCCCGGCCCGCGTAGCGGCCCACTCACCTGCCTGCACCTCGATGGGATTTGGAGAAGTCGTCTTCATGTTCATCCTGTTCGTCATCTTCCCGGCCGTCCTGTTCAACGGGATCGCGGCGATGCGGAAGGCGAGGCAGGGGGCTGTCGGAGGCGGTGAGATGCGCGCGAGCGAACTCCGGGCCATGATCCTTCGTGCCGTCGAGGAGGCTACGGGGCCGCTCTCGGCGCGCATCACGGATCTGGAGGAGCGCCTCGGCGATGAGCCCGTCCACGCCCTCCGCGAGCGGATCGGCGGAGACGCCATCGCCTCGGCGTTCGACGTCGACGAGGCGGCCGAGACGCCGGCCGACCGCCGCCGGGCGCGCTCGTAGCCGTGCCGGGCGTCCGCCCCGACCATGACGACGCCTTCTGGCGTGCCCTCGCTGCACGACCCTGGCGACGTGTGCGCTGGCGCGAGAACCTTGCCGAGGCACCGCGCGCGGAGGCCCGGTGCGAGGCGTTCGACACGCCGCTGCACCGGACTGGGACGTACTATCGCCGCCCCGTCTACACCGACGGCGCGGCGTGGCTCAGCCAGCAGGGCTTCGACGAGATGACGCGGCGCACCGGACGTGCGTCGACGCGCCGAACGCGGCCCGACGCGTAGCGGGCCTCAGCCACCGACTGGACGCGCATCGAGGAACGTGAACGCACGGTCCAGCGCCTCGGCCGAGGGCACGACGACGTCCGGTGCCACGCCGCGCCCTTCAAGCTCAACGCCCGCTGCGTTGACGTACGTGCCCGTGGGAAGCTGGAGCCGCCACCCGCCAGGGAGGTCGAGGCGCTCGGACGTAAGGACGGCGCCCATCGTGTTCTGGCCGATGAGTGTCGCCCGACCGGTCGCCTTGAGAACGTCAGCGAGCGGCTCCGCTGCGCTCGCAGTCTGGCCGTCCGTCAGGACCACGACGCGCCCCGAGAAGTGCGGGAGCGCCGGGCGAACCGTCGCGCGCATCGCCCCGGCGTCGCGGAGGGTCCGGTAGAAGCCGGGCAGGTCGTACGCGCTGAGTTCGGGGAGCGCCGCCGCCTCGGCGGCCGTCGGGAGCGCCGAGTGGCGGGTCCACCACCCGCGGCCCAGCTCGACGCCTACGGGCACCTCTCGGTCCAGCAGGTGGCTCGCGATGGCGAGCGAGACGAACCAGCCGCCGCGGTTGCCGCGCAGGTCCACGATGAGGTCGTCGGCATCGGACGCCGCGATCTCCTCGAACACACTCCGTACGTGTTCGGCGGTGAGGCTGACCGGAAACTCGCGAGCGGTCAGGAGGGCCGTCCCCGGTCGCGGCGTTGTCAGGACGAGGGGCGGGCCGGACGCAGCCGTCACCGGGGCGGGGAGCGCGTCGGCGGTGCCACGGGCGTCGAGCACGAAGTGGGACGCCCCGACGCGCGTCGCGAGCGTGTTGAACGCCAGCAGGGCGTCAGCGTCATCGCGGACGAGAGACATCCGGTCTCGGACGTCCGCGAGAAACCCCTGCCACCGGGGCGAGTCGAGGTCGGCCGGCCGGTAGTACCGGCTCCGGAGCGTGGCCTCGACCGCCTGCGCCACCGCGGGATAGTCGCGGAGAGGAGCCGCGCCCGCGTGCGGGACCCCGACGACGGTGCCGTACGGCTTGCCGCGCCAGGTGAGCGTTCCGGCAATGCGCCCGTCGGCCTGCGTCGCCTCCATCGTCGGCATGGCGACGCGCGGGATGACGAGCGTACCGGTGAGGCGGTTGCCGTCGGCGCGTCCGTCTCTGAGGTGAATTACCCCGCCACCGCGGACGGCGGAGGGCTTTAGCAGCCGAGCCAGGAGCAGGTTGCGCCCGCCCCCGACGACATCGGTGAGGACGGCCGAGGGGGAGTGCCCCTCGAACTGGCCGTTCCCGCCAGACATCTCCATCAGGATCGGAATTTCAATCGTCCGTCCGGGGGCATTGAACGACGGAATCCGAACGGTCACGAGCCACTGTCCCTCCGGGGTCCCCGCTGTGGCGGTGCCTGCCACGGTCGACCGGGAGGTGGAGCATCCGGCGACCCCGACCGCAGAGAAAAGAAGCAGCGTGACCGAAACGAGGCGGATTGAACGGCGCATGGGCGTGCGAGAGACAGAAGGACGTTCTCAGCACTGGCAGAGTAACGCGTGTCGCTCAATCCCAATCCCGCTTCCAGAAATTGCGTCTCCGGTCTACGACCCTTCGCCGAGCCCGAACGGGAGCGGGAGCCGCCGCCCACGTGTCCGCGGGACGTTCGCCTCATACACCAGATTGCCGTCGTAGTCGAGGGAGCGGACGCTCATCTGGTTTCGCGTCATCGAGAAGGCCATAAAGCCGGCCGTCCGGAAGGCAAAGAGCGTGTTGCCGGTCTGGCGGACCTCGCGCGTGAGCGACCCCGCGCCTGAGACGAAGTAGTCGACCGGCGAGCCGGCGGGGCGGTGGTGCTGGAGGTTGTGGTCGTGCCCGGCGACGTACGCCTGGACGCCGGTCCGCTCGAAGATGGGCACGAGGTTGGCCACGAGGCGCGGGTTGTCGCTGTAGCGGTTCGAGCCGACATACACCGGGTGGTGGCCGACCACGATCTTCCAGGGTGCTGTGGAGCGCGAGAGCGTTTCGTCGAGCCAGGCGATTTGGCTGTCGTCGTTCCACACGCCAGTCCGGCTGAACCGGTTGCGCGCCGATGGGTCGGTCGTGAGCGGCGTCGTGTCGAGGTACACGAACAGGACGCGGGTAGCGCCCTCGGGCTGCGTCGGATCCCCGAAGCTCATCTCCTGCGCGTAGTACTGGCCCGGCAGGTACCAGCGCTCGCTTTGCTGCGTGTAGCGGACCTGGGCGGGCACGTTGCCGTACCAGTCGTGGTTGCCGAGCACGACGTACCACCGGGTCTGGAGGCTCGGCGCGGTGTAGATGTTCTCGTATGACCGCTCCCATCGCGGGTCGTCGAGGCCGGTCACGCCCGAGAGGTAGAAGTTGTCGCCGGTCGAGATCGTGAACCGGCTGTCGATCCGCTCGGCCGTATGCCCCATCGCCCGAGCCACGTCGGACTGGTTGAAATAGCCGTTTCGGCCCCAGTCGCCGACGACGAGGAAGTTGAACGCCGACGTGTCGAACGGGGCTGGCTGGTCCGCGTCAGTCTCGTACGACGGGATGCGGCTCCCGACGGGCACCGGGGCCGGGCCGCACGCCGCGACGCCGAGGCTGGAGAGGCCGATCACGAGCACACCGAGGCGGACGGACCGCATGGTCAGATTCTGACGCATCGACGGAGGAGTGGGGGCGGGAGAGACGGGGAGGCGATGGCGCTTCGTGCCCCGCGACGCGGGGGCTCCACAGCACGCGCGTCGCGGGGCATCGGGTCCCGAGGCGCAGAGCGCAGAACCCGCCTCTGTTATTAGATACCCTCTGCCGAGTCAAGCCTCGACGGCCACTTTCTGAGGCGTCGCCCCGAAGCGCTCGCCGTCGAAGTCCGTCCCGTGGCGAAGCATCCCGCGGACCGCGTGCAGCAGCTTTCGCATCACCGCGATGTGCGCCACCTGAGGCTTCTTCCCTCGGGCCAGTAGCTCGTCGTAGAACGCCTTCACCCGGGGCTCCGTCCGCGCCGCGACGACGGCCGGCATGTAGAGCGCCCGACGCAGGTGGACGCTGCCCACCTGCGAGATCCGCACACGCCCTCGCACCGACGTACCCGACTCGTGCTCGCGAGGGTCGAGCCCGGCGTGCGCCACCCACTGCTTCGGCGTCATCGCGGCCGGTAGGACCAGCAGTTCCGGTAGGATCGAGACGGCGCTTTTAGCCGCGATCCCCTTCACGCTCGTCAGGTGCCCGTAGGCCTTCGCGAGCGCGGCGCGCTCCTGGACCAGCGCCACGGCCTGTTCGACGAGCCGCTCGATGCGGCGGCCGAGGTGGCGGATGTTGACCTCGGCGTCGTTGGCCACGAGCCGCGAGTGGGCCTCCGACGAGCGGAGCGCCGCGAGCCGGTTCTTCTCGCGCGCCCGCTCGACCGTCAGATCGGCGATCCGGCGCGCGATCGCCCGAAGCTCTACCAGCGCAGGGTCGGGCGGGCTCCACGGCTCGAACGGCATCCGCTCCGCGAAAGCGAGGATTGTCAGCATCGGCGGCGTCGGTCTCCCGCCTCGGCGGGGCGGGGAGCGCTGGGCGAGTGCCTTGGCGAAGCCTTTGATGAGCCTCGGATTGGCGACCATGACCTCGCAGCGGTCGGCAGCGTGGAGCGCAAGCGCCAGGTCGAGCCCGTAGGTGCCGGTCGCCTCGACGACGACGCGGGCGGGTTTGCGTAGCCACGCGACGAAGGCCCGGTGGCCTACGGCGTCGTTGTCGAAGCGTCGGGTGCGGCCGTCGGACGCGGCGGCATCGAACCAGCGCTTGCTGATGTCGACACCCACGTGGAGCTCAGGAGTGCTCATGGGGTGGTGGGTTTGTATCGTGAGCGCTCGGCTCCCCGACCCGGGCGGGCGTCCGCCCAACCATCGCCCGCCGAGCTTGTCATGCGAGCTGTCCCGCGAGGGGCGCTCCGGATACTCCCAGGCGTCGGCGACGAGGGCGGGGGGCCGATCTAATAAGCAGGCTCAGCGTTTTCGCCAGCCTCAGCAGAAGTCGGCCTTCCCCGAGCTCGTTGCGTCAGCGGCCGTCGTTGACCGCTGAACCCTATATACAAGCGGGAAGTCAAGGGCGGACGGCGATTCCAGTCGATTGAGCGCGGTGAGTCGTCGGTGGGCGGTGCCCATCCTGAACTGTCCCTTGTAGTCCGTCGTCCAGACGGCGTTGGGCGCCTCCGCCACGAGCGGCACCGAGCCGGGGTACTTCGACGGACGCCGTGCTCGGCGCTTCTTCGTTAGCCCGTGGCGGCTGAGGATGGCTCCGGCCGTGCTCGGAACTGGCAGAGCGAGATCCGGATGTCGCCGGGTGAGGTAGCGGAGGAGCTTGCGCGGTTCCCAGTGCGGGTGTGCTTTGCGGCAGGCGACGATGAGCGTCTCGGTCTCGGTCAGCGTCTGGCCGGGCTGCGTCCGCGCGATGCTCGGACGGTCAGCGAGCGCGTCGACACCGCCATCGCGGTAGCGGTCGATCCACTTGTAGACGGTCGGCCTGGAGACGCCGAATCGTGCCGCGAGCTCGGTGACGGAGAAGAGGCCGTCGAGGTGTGCGGCGACGAGCCGAGCGCGCTCCAAGGTGGGGTCGGTCGAGGCGAAGGGCATCAGCTCCGGGGAAGAGGAGCTGTAAACAAGGCGGCCGGTCTATTCTGTAAACCACCCGCCCGGTCCATACCGATCACGGTAACCATCGAGTGATGCATTGTTTCGATCGC
>JANPJI010000207.1:0-2009 GCA_031425425.1 Rubricoccaceae bacterium | reverse complement strand
ACTGCGCCCAGCCGACCCACGCCGCGCCGGCGGGGAGCTCGGGCGCGAGCAGCACGTCGGCCTGCCAGTTGAGGAGCATCACGGCCCCGGCACCGATGCGGAGCACGAGCCCGCTGCGGTCCCGGTAGCCCGCCAGCCACGCCTCGACCCGCCGGTAGACCGCCACCCCGGCGAGGTGCCGGTCCAGCACGACGAGCGCGCCGAGCGCGACGACGCTCAGCGCGGCGAGCGCCAGAAAGGTCGGCGTGACGACCTGCGCCGCCGAGAGCGGCGGGTCGGTGAAGCGGAAGTCGCTGAACCACTTGACGTGGGCCGACGCGGCGCGGGGCGCGAGAGCGAGGGCAGCCAGCGCCGCGATGGCCGTCACGCGAGAGGCGGGCCTTGCGGGAGATGTCGTGGACATAAAAACCGGGGAACGGACGGCGCGCAGGCAGGCTGCCGGCTGGCAGGCGTCCGCACCCGTGGTGTACGGTCCAGCCCGCGTTCTGCCCGGCCCGGAAGGTGAAGACGGTGCCTGCCCGCGCCGTACGCGCCGAGCGTCCGGGACCGGCAGGCCGGGAGACGCGTACCGTCGCGATGCCCGACCCGCCCGACGCCTCCCGGATTCCCGCCGTGCTCACCGGCCGCGTCCGCGTCCGCATTGGCGCGCTCGTCTTCGACGACCCGGCGGCTCCTGCGGCGGTCCTGCTCGCCGAGCACGCGGGCCTGTGGGGGCCAGAGCCGTTCTGGTCGCCGCCCGGCGGCGAGGTCGAGTTCGGCGAGGCGCTCGGCGAGGCGCTCGCGCGCGAGGTGCACGAGGAGGCCGGCCTCGACGTCGCGATGGGGCCGGTGCGGTACGTGCTGGACTTCGTGCGCCCCCCGCTCCATGCGGTCTCGTTCTACGCCGAGGCGCGGCTCGTCTCGGGCCGTGCTGCCGACGCCGCGCTGGGGTCGGACCCCGAGCTCTCTGCCGACTGCCAGATCCTGCGCTCGCTCCGGTGGGTGCCGCTGGACGAGGTCGCCGGGCTGGCGCTCTACCCCGAGCCGCTCCGCGAACGCCTCGCCGCCGACGCCCGCGCGGGCTTCCCCGACGGGACCGTCTACCTCGGCACGGCGCGCTGACAGCGGACACACGCTCGCGGGTTGACTGCGGCAGGAGTGCAAGAAAAGTGTCGACGTGAACGCAAATGAACGACGCAGAATAGATTGAGCAGCCTCTCCAGAGGCGTTCCCATTCTGCCCTGCCGACCCGACCATGCGCCCCGTCCTGCTCGTCTCCCTCGGCCTCCTCGTCGCATCCGGCTCTGCGGCTCAGACGCGCGGCCTGCCGCAGTTTTCCGACTACCCGGCGGGGCCGGCGTACCGCGGCCGGGTCGCGCCCCTCGTCGAGGCGAGCAGCCCGAATGCCCGCCTGTTCCGGACGCGGACGCGCCAGGCGATGGCCGAAGGGGTCAACTTTGCGGGACACCTCATCGTCGCGACGTGGGGATGCGGGACCGAGTGCATGTCGGGCCAGATCGTGGACGCCCGGACCGGACGAGCCGTCGCCGATCTGCCCGTCTCCTCGCCCTACACCGAGTTCCGGGCGGGCAGCCGGCTGATCACGGTCAACACGCCTGCCGACATCATCGAGTCGCGCGGGTGGGACGCCGAGGAGCCGATCCCGAGCTACTACCAGTCGTCGTACTGGGTCTGGGAAGACGGCGGACTGCGCCACCTGGGCTCGCTGCTGGCGTCCGACATCGACCAGATCCGGCGCGGCGGCCCGGTCCCGCCGCTGCGGACGGCGACGCCGGGCGACGTGCTCGTCCCGCTCGCCGTCGGCAACTCGTGGACGTATGCCGGCACGTCCGGCGATGGCCCGGTTACGGTCACGTACCGCGTCTCCGGGCCGGACCCGGAGGAGTACAGCAACGGGTTTCGGGTCGAGCGGACGGTCCAGGACGGCGACGGCACACGGCGCACGGTCGAGACGTGGAGCCCCGGCTACGGCGTCGGCGACGGTAGCCTGAATGTCCGCACGGCGGACG
>JANPJI010000206.1:0-1598 GCA_031425425.1 Rubricoccaceae bacterium | reverse complement strand
CCGAGCCGCCGAGCACGACGGCGCTCGTCCCCTTCTGGACCTGCATCGAGACGCCGCGGAGGATCTGCTTAGGCCCGAACGCCTTGTGGACGTTTCGGAGCTCGATGATGACGTCGTCCGACGGGGGCGTCGAGTTGCCGGTGACCGGCGCCTCGACGGGGGCATCGGCGGGGGGAGCGGATGTGGCCACAGGGAGAGGAAGAGTTTGGAGAGGGGGAGTTTGGAGAATGGAGACGTGGCAGGCAAAGAGAGGCCCATCCTAGCCGAGTGGACTTTCTCTCCAAACTGCATTTTCTCCAAACTCTATCCCGTCACCCGCCCGAGATGTCGCCGAAGAAGAGGATCGAGACGCGCACGACCACGACGTCGGCGATGAGGATGAGCAGGCTCGACACGACGACGGCCTGCATGGCCGCCTGCCCGACCTCGCGCGTGCCGCCGCGGACGTTGTAGCCGAGGTAACAGCTCACGATGCCGACGATGAAGCCGAAGATGGACGTCTTCAGCGTGTCCACGACCACGTCGACGAAGCGCATCGTGTCGAAGGCCGTGTCGAGGAAGACGCGGTAGTCCATCCCGTCCGACAGGACCGCTTCGAGGAAGCCGCCGAGCATGGCGAGGGTGTCCGTGAGCATCGTCATCACGGGGAACATGAGCACGCAGGCGAGCACGCGCGTGACGACGAGGTAGTTGAACGGCTTGAGGGCCGCCACGTCGAGGGCGTCGATCTGCTCGGTGACGCGCATCGAGCCGAGCTCGGCCCCCATGCCGGCCCCGAGGCGGCCGGCGAGCACGAGGCTCGTCAGCACCGGCCCGATCTCCTTGAACACGCTGAGGGCGAGCATGGACGGCAGGAAGCTCTCCGCGCCGAAGCGCGCGAGCGTGCCGCGGCTCTGCATCGCGAGCACGATGCCGATCGAGAACCCGACGACGCCGGTGAGCATGAGGCTGCGCGAGCCCACCTCGTCCATCTGGTTGAGCAGCTCCTTGAACTCGAACGGCCGCCGCCAGACGCGGCTGAAGAAGCGGCCGATGAACGCGAACAGGCCGCCGGCCTGGTCCAGGAAGCCGACGCCGGGCGCGGGCGTGGGGGCCTTCGCGGGCGGGGCCGCCTTCTGCTCGGCCTCCTTCTCCTGGAGGATCTTCTCGTTCTGCCGCGACCGCCGCGACGCGCGGAGGCGCTGCGTGAGGGAGTCGGCCGGCTCGGGCGGGAGGGTCGGAAGTTCCATGGGGTGCGCGGAAGGCGCGTCTTAGAACGCGATCTCGGCGTTGGCACCGCCGCCGAGGCCGCGCTGGCCGCTGTACTCGGCCTGGGCCTGGAGCCACCGCAGCAGCTCGTAGTCCAGCGTGACCTGGATCGGGAGCTCCGACTCGGACCGGGCGCTGCCGGCCCCGCGCGAGGGGACGTAGCCGGCGGTCAGGAAGAGCCGGTTGGTGAGGTACTTGCCGACCTTGACGACGAGCGAGCCGTCGGCCTCTATCTCGATCTCGGCGAGGTCTAGCCCCCGCGACTCGCTCGCGAACCCCTCGATGAGGCCGGACGCCGAGCCGAGCAGCAGGCCGGCCCCGGTGCTCCCGAGCGAACCCGCCCCGGACTC
>JANPJI010000205.1:0-5358 GCA_031425425.1 Rubricoccaceae bacterium | reverse complement strand
CGGCGGGCGCGGGGTGGGACGCCGAGGCGTCCGCCCCGACCGAGTTTCTCGGCTACGACGCGCTCGACACCGCCGACGCCCGCATCATCCGCTCGCGGACGACGGGTGAGGGTGACGAGGCGCGTCACGAGGTCGTCCTGGACCGGACGCCGTTCTACGCCGAGTCCGGCGGGCAGGTCGGCGACACCGGGACGCTCACCGTGGGCGGCGAAACCGTGCGTGTGCTGGACACGGTGAAGGGCGACGGCGGCGCGACCGTCCACGTCGTGGACCGGATGCCGGCCGACCGGACGGGCGCGGTCACCGCCCACGTCGACGCGGCGCGGCGGCGGCGCATCCAGCGGCACCACACGGCGACGCACCTCCTCCAGGCCGCGCTCCGCGAGACGCTCGGCGCGCACGTCCAGCAGCGCGGCTCGCGCGTCGAGCCGGACCGGCTGCGGTTCGACTTCGCCAGCCCCGAGCGCGTCACCTCGGAGCAGCAGCGGGCCGTCGAGGCGCGCGTCAACGCGCTCGTGCTCGCCAACACGACCCTGGGCGACGAGCGGGCCGTGCCCATCGCCGAGGCGAAGGCGCGCGGCGCGATGGCCCTGTTCGGCGAGAAGTACGGCGAGACGGTCCGCGTGGTCACCTTCGACCCGGCCGGGGCCGTGGACGCAGAGGGCGTGCCGCTCCCGGTCTCGGTCGAGCTCTGCGGCGGCACGCACGTCCCGAGCACGGGCGCGGTCGGCCTGTTCCGGATCGTGAGCGAGGGCTCGGTTGCCTCCGGCGTGCGCCGCGTCGAGGCCGTCGCCGGCGAGGCGGCACTGGCGTGGCTCGGCGAGCAGATGGGCGAACTCGACGCCGCCCGCGCGCTCTTCAAAGGACTCCCCGACGGCCTCGCCGGGGCCGTCACCGCGCTCCAGGAGGAGGCAAAAACGCTCCGCCGCGAGGCGGACGCCGCACGCGCCGCGCAGGCCGCCGCCGGCCTCGGCGTGTACCTCGACGCCGCCGTAGACGTGGACGGGGTGCGCCTCGTCGTGGCCCGCATCGACGGGGCGTCGGGTGAGGCGCTCCGCGACCTGGCCGAGCAGGCGCGCGGTCGCCTCGACGGGGCCGGCGTGGCTGTGTTTGGGGCGGCGACAGAGGGCAAGGTGCTTCTCGCCGTCTCAGCGACGGACGCCGCGGTGACGCTCGGCGTGCAGGCCGGGGCGCTCGTCGGGGCGCTCGCCAAACTCGTCGGTGGCGGCGGCGGTGGGCGGCCCACCCTCGCCACGGCCGGCGGCAGGGACGCTGCGGCGCTCGACGCCGCCCTCGCGTCGGCGGCCGACGAGGTCCGCGCGCGCCTGGGGTAAAGAACCCCCCGTCCGGCCGCGCGCATGGAAAAACACCCGGATCGGTTTCCTTTGCGCGGCCAGACTGTCCCCCTGATCCAGGGGGACAGCCGTGCGAGCCGGGAGCAGAACGACCAGCCGCGCGGCGGGGGGTTCTGCGCCTCCAGAGCCAGCCGACTTCATTGGGACACAGACGCAAACGGGTTTATCCTTCACGGACAGACCGTTACACGCGGCCCGCGCCGCCTCTTCGCCTCTTCCTATGACCCGAGCGATACTCTTCGCCGCTGCGGCCCTCGCCGCAGCACCCGCGTTCGCCCAGAAGCCGCACGACGCCAGCGCGCTCGAACTCGGCGCAGACCCCACGCCGGCCCTCGCCGCCGACGGCCTCACGTTCGCCAGCGGGCAGACGGCGATGCTCGCCGGGATGAACACGTACGTCTCGCCCGGCTCGAACGAGCAGATGGCGCGCGAGGCGCTCGCCGGCGTGAGCGGCCAGATCGGGCTCCGCAGCGCCGGCACCGGCGACCTCGAGATGACGAACGAGTTCACGGGCCAGGCCGGGACGGTCGTCCGCTTCCGCCAGACCGTCCAGGGCGTGCCTGTGTGGGGTCCCGAGACGCTCGTCAACCTCGACCTGAGCAAGCGCGCGCAACTCGTCGTCAACGCGTACCGCGCCGACGTGTCGCTGGCCGACGTGACGCCGACCGTCGCCGCGTCTGCGGCCCGCGCGGCCGCGTTCGCGCACCTCGGCGTGGGCGGCACGCTCCGGATGGACGAGACGAACCTCGTGGTCTGGCCCGCCCTCGACGGAGCGCGCCTCGCGTGGCAGGTCCGCGTGGTCCCCGCCGAGCCGCTCGGCGACTGGGAGGCCATCATCGACGCGAAGACGGGCGCGCTCCTCCGCGTCGCGGACCGGAACGTCTACCACGGCGCTCGCGCCGGCGAGCCGATCCCGACGGCGCTCCCGACCGTCGAGACGAGCCCGCAGTATCTCGTCGACGCGACAGGATTCATCTTCGACCCGGACCCGCTCACGCGTGCCGGCGTCGCCTACGGCGGCGCCTACGTGGACGGCAACGACGCCGACACGCCGCAGCTCACGGCGGCCCGCACGGCCGTCACGCTCCGCGACGTCACCTTCAACGGGACGCAGTACACGCTCGTCGGGCCCAACGCCGAGATCCGCGAGATCGAGGCACCGAACAAGGGGACGTTCCCGAGCGCAACGCCAGACTGGTCCTTCACGCGCAACCAGGACGGGTTCGAGGCGGCGACGACGTACTGGCACATCGACAACTACATGCGCTACGTCAACACGACGCTCGGCGTCGCGGCGCGGCCGTCGCTCTACCCCGGCGGCGTCCGCTTCGACGCGCACGGGTTCAACGGGGCCGACAACTCGCGGTACAGCTCGGGCGCGCAGGATCTCTCCTTCGGCGAGGGCTGCGTGGACGACAACGAGGACGCGGACGTGATCATCCACGAGCTCGGCCACGCGCTCCACGACTTCCTGGGGACGATTTCGCAGGTCGACGGCCTCTCGGAGGGCCTCGGCGACTACGTCGCGGTGAGCTACACGCGCTCGCTCGGCCTCCTCGCCCCGACCGCCGCGTCGTACAGCTGGGTCTTCAAGTGGGACGGCCACAACGCCTGCTGGCCCGGCCGTACGGCCGCGCGCACGGGCACGTACCCGACGGGCAGCCTCCCGCACGACCGTGGCCAGCACTGGGCCACGGCGAACATGCGGGTCTGGAACGTCGTCGGCCGCGAGCGGACCGACAAGGCCGTCTTCGAGGGCATCCGTCTCACCAACGGCTCGTCGACGCAGCCGCAGTCTGCGCGCTCTGTCATGCAGGCCGCGACGAACATGGGCTACACGTACAACGAGCTCAATGCGATGTACACCAACTACGTCCAGCAGGGCTACACCGGCCTCACTCCCCCGGTCGTCGTCGCTGGCGACGCGGGTCCGGCGAGCGCCTCGGGCGAGCTCACGGCCGCCTCGCCGAACCCGTTCAACGGGCAGACGGTGTTTGAGCTGGTCGTCGCCGAGCCGCAGCAGGTCCGCGTGGAGGTCCTGGACGTGCTCGGCCGGCAGGTGGCCGTCCTGTTCGAGGGGAGCGTGGTGGCCGGCGCGCGGTACCCGTTCTCGCTCAGCGCGGCGGGCCTGCAGTCGGGCGTGTACGTCTACCGCGCCGTCGGCGAAACCTTTCGGGCGTCGCGCCGCGTGACGCTCGCGCAGTAACCCGTTCCGGCTGGCTTCGCGCCCCGGCGCGTGCGCTCTGCGGGGCGGCTGTCCAAGAGGGCGGCCGCCCCGCCGCCGTTTCCGGGCCTCCCGACGGGCGTCCGGCCATCGGCAGGCGGTTCCGCGCAGGCGTTGGCGGTCGGGCGCGACTGCGGTGCAACGGACGGTCGCAGTTGATAGGGGCACAGCATGCTGTGCCCCTACGCCCACTATCCCGGTCCCGGCGGATGCCGCCGCCCGGTTCCCTGATCCCGTTCCACCCGGTTTCACCACCTGCCCCCGGCGATGCCGCCGCGATCACGGCGCAGCGTCGAGGTCCACAACGAACAGGAAGGTTGTGGCACCCGACGCTACGGCGCGACCGTCGCCGGCTGGCGCGTCGAGCCCGTAGTCGTTGTCCGCGACGACACCCAGGCGGCGGCCTGCGACGACGAGGCCCTCGGGCTTGCGCGCCCCGGCGGGTCAACCGGCTGCGACGAGGTCCAGCACGAGCGCCTTCGGCACGAGCGCCACCCCGGCTGCCCGTGCGGCGTCGGCCGAGCCGAACGTCTCAGGCGCCGTGCTGTCCCCGTCGGGACTCCGGCCAGCAGCCAGGTCCAGCACGTAGACGGCCGCGCTCCATGCGACGCCCGGTCCCGTCGGGCCATGCTCGACGAGCAGCAGGCGGCCATCCGGCAGCGCCGCCACGTCGCCGACGCGGCGGTCCGGCCCGTCGAGTACATAGGCGAGCGTGTGCGCCGCGCCCGTGGCGGGGTCGAACACGAGCAGCCGCGCGACCGGCGTCTCGGGGGGCGCGCCCGGCAGGCGCAGCGGCCCCTGAAGCGCCGCAACCACGCGCGGCCCGACAGCGGTGGGGACGACCGCGACGCCCTCGAAGCCGAGGTTGGCGCTGCGATACGCGAACACGGCTGGCAGAGGCCGGTCGAATGCATGCTCCGGGACCGGCAGGACCCGCTCGACGACCGTGCCCGTGGCGAGGTCGACGCGCCACAGCGACGGGCGGTACTCCTCGGAGACCCAGACCGTGCCGTCGCCGGCATCCGCGACGCCCTCGGCGTCGAGGCCCCACGGGTCTGGCGCGAGCGACCTGCCGTCCGGCCCGAGGGCCGTCTCGACGAGCGCCTCGCCCGCCCCGCCCGGCGGCCGGCCCGAGACGGCCGTGCCGTCCGGCGCGCGCACGTGCACGCGCGAGGCGACGCGCAGCGCTCCGCCGGCGGCAACGAGTGTGACGACGGAGGGACGGTAGTCCGGAAGGGGAAAGCGCTTGGCCGGACGCCCCGCGAACGCCTCGGCGTCGAGGTTCGGGCCGCGGTCCGTGACGGCGACGAGGCGGCCGTCGGCGAGGAGGTCGAGGCCGGAGAAGCCGCCTTCGCCGATGCGGACGGCCGGCCCCGACCCGGCGGGGCCGTCGGCGTACCCGAGCGTGAGCGTGTCGGCGAACGTGTAAACGCCCGGCGGGGGCAGCGGAGACGGGAGCACGGCGGGAGGGACGGTCGCGCAACCGGCGGCAGTCGCGAGCAGGAGGGCGGAGAGGAGGCGCACGGGCAGGGGGGCGGTGCCCGCTTCGGGCGCAATTCACTCCGGCGCGCTCTCAGGGCACTGCGGCGGCGCGGTAGATTACGCGCCCCTCGGAGGGGTGCCAGAGAGGTCGATCGGGCCGGTCTCGAAAACCGGAGTACCTGCAAGGGTACCGTGGGTTCGAATCCCACCCCCTCCGCACGACGCCGGTTTCCGGCGTGCCGCCCGCGCGACGCCCCGCGCGCGGGCGGCGTCGCGTAAGCCCGCCGCGACGCAGCC
>JANPJI010000204.1:0-6795 GCA_031425425.1 Rubricoccaceae bacterium | reverse complement strand
CGAGCCGACGGTCCTGCTCATCGGCGACCTGGCTCTGCTCCACGACCAGACGAGCCTGATGCTCCTCCGCGACGGCCCGCCGGTCATCGTCGTGGCCGTCAACAACGACGGCGGGGGCATCTTCCACTTCCTGCCCGTCGCCCGCGGCGCGTCGCCGCTGCCGGCGGACATCTTCGAGGCGGCCTTCGGCGCGCCACACGGCCTGACGTTCGCCCACGCCGCGGCGCAGTTCGGCCTCGCGTACCACGCACCCACGACCGCCGACGCCTTCGAGACGGCTCTCGCCGAGGCACTCGCGTCCGGTGCCTCGGCCGTGATCGAGGTGACCACGGACCGGGCCGAGAACGAGGCGCTCCACGCCCGGATCACGCGCGCCGCGGCGGCAGCCGTCGACGCGGCGCTCGGGCTGTAACCTGCCCCGCACCGTGTCCGTCGGTTCCACACCCGTCCCGCCTCTCCGATGCGTTTTCTGCTCCTCGTCCTCGCCCTTCTTGCCGCCCCCGCCTCGGCACAGACGGGCCGCTGGGCGCGTTACCACGTCGCCAGTGCGCTCGGCGACTCGGCCGGGGCGGCCTACCAGAGTAGACGGTACGCCGAGGCCGGCCCGCTCTTCGCCGCTGCGGCCGACGCGGCGCTCGCCGCGGACCGTTCCAGCGCGCTCTACAACGCCGCCTGCTCGTTCGCCCTCGCGGGCCAGGCCGAGGCGGCTTCCGAGGCGCTCGGCGCGGCCGTCCGCGCGGGCTGGGCCGGCGACGCCCACATGCAGGTCGACACCGACCTGACGACGCTCCACGGCCGCCCGGAGTGGGACGGGCTCGTCGCCCGGTCCGCCGCCAACCGCGAGGCCGCCGCGGCGCGCCAAGCGTCGGTCGACTCCGTCCGGATCGTCACCGAAGACGTCCCGCGCTTCTGGGCCGCCTACGACGAGGCGCTGCCCGCTCTCGCCGCGCGCGACACCTCCGCGGCCGCGGCCGTCTTCGAGCGGGCCTACCTCGACCCCGGCACAGACGGGCTCCTCGCGTACGTCGCCGTCAAGGTCGGCGGGCCGCGCGATCTCGTCGCGGCGCTGATGCGCACCCCGGCCTACACCGCCTCGATCCGTGAGAACACGCTCGCGCTCGGCTCCGCCGAGGCCCCGATCCGCGACGGGATGCGCCGCCTGACGGCCCTCTACCCGGCCGCCACGTTCCCCGACGTGTACCTCCTCATCGGCGCGCTGACGTCCGGCGGGACGGCGCTCGGTCCGGGTCTGCTCCTGGGGGCCGAGATGAACGCGGCCGCGCCCGACTCGCCCCTCGACGAGTTGTCGCCCGGCCGCCGCGGAACGATCGGCACGCCGGCCGCGCTCCCGCACATCGTCGTCCACGAACTCGTTCACGCCAACCAGGACATGAGCGGGGAGTGGACCGTCCTCCGGAACGTGCTCATCGAGGGCGGAGCGGATTTCCTGGCGGGCCTCGCGCTCCCCGGCGCGCCCGAGGCGCACTACACGACGTGGGGACGGGCATACGACCGGGCCGTCTGGACGCGATTCATGGCTGAGAAGGACGCGACGGACTACAGCGAGTGGACCGGCAACTCGGGCGTCCGCGCCGACGACTGGACGGGCGACCTCGGCTACTACGTCGGCGCGGAGATCTGCCGGGCGTACTACGCGCAGGCGGCCGACAAGGCGCAGGCGGTCCGCGACCTGCTCGCCCTCCGGGACCCCGCGGCGATCCTTGCCGTGTCGGGGTACGCCACGCGCTACGCCGCCGCTGCCAGCGAATGACGCCGGCCGTCCTTCTGCACGGCTTTCTCGGGCGCGGGGCGGACTGGGACCCTGCCGTCGGTCGCCTTGCCGAGACGCGGGCCGTCCTCGCGCCCGACCTCCCCGGCCACGGGGCGGCACCGGAAGCCGCCAGCCTCGACGCCGCGGCCGACGCCCTCGCCGACCTGCTCGACGCCGAGCGCCTCGGCGCGGTCGACCTGGCCGGATACTCGATGGGGGGGAGGCTCGCGCTCCTGTTTGCCGTGCGGCATCCGGGCCGCGTGCGCCGCCTCGTGCTCGTGAGCGCCTCCCCCGGCCTGCGCACGCCCGAGGAGCGCGCCGCGCGCCGCGCCGCCGACGCCACGCTCGCCGCCGAGATCGTCCGCGACTTCCCCGCATTCCTCGACCGCTGGACACGCCAGCCGCTCTTCGCCCATCTCTCCAAGGCGCAGCGGGCACGCCTCGTCGCGGACCGCCTCGCGCACGGCCGCCCCGCGGCGCTCGCCCGGGCGCTCGTCTCGATGGGAACGGGAGCGATGCCGAGCCTGTGGGAGCCGCTCCGTAGGCTCGGCGTAGAGATACACGCCGTCGCTGGCGCGCTCGACCCCAAGTTTGTCGCGATCGGGCGCGAGATGTCCGCCGCCGCCCCGGTCCGGCAGACCGTCCTCCCCGACGCCGGCCACAACCTGCTCGCCGAGGCGCCGGACGCCCTCGCCGACCTCCTCTCCTTTTTGCTTGCCTGAATGGGACATCTGACCGACCGCCCCACCGTTTCCGGCCCCTTCGAGTGGGAGCTTGCCGGCACGTACACCGACATCGTCTACGAGACGGGCCGCGCCGGGACCGACACGGCCGGCATCGCGCGCATCACCATCAACCGCCCTGAGGTCCGCAACGCGTTCCGGCCGCTCACGGTCCGCGAGATGCAGGACGCCCTCAACGCCGCCCGCGACGACGCCCGCGTCGGCGTGGTCGTGCTCCGCGGGATGGGCGACGAGGCGTTCTGCTCCGGCGGCGACCAGCGGGTCCGCGGCGAGCACGGCTACAACGAAACCGACGCGGCCGGGCACGCCACGGGCATGCAGCGGCTCAACGTGCTGGACCTCCAGCGCCAGATCCGGACCTGCCCCAAGCCCATCATCGCGAGCGTCGCCGGCTGGGCCGTCGGCGGCGGGCACGTGCTCCATGTCGTCTGCGACCTGACGATCGCGGCGGACAACGCGCGCTTCATGCAGACCGGCCCCAAGGTCGGCTCGTTCGACGCCGGCTACGGCACGACGCACCTCGCGCGGATGGTCGGCCAGAAGAAGGCCCGCGAGATCTGGTTTCTCTGCCGGCCCTACGATGCCCAAGAGGCGCTCGACATGGGCCTCGTCAACACGGTCGTCCCGCTCGCCGAACTGGAGCGCGAGACGGTCCAGTGGTGCCGCGAGATCCTCGCCAACTCGAACATCGCCATCCGGATGCTCAAGGCCGCGGCGAACGCGGACGAGGACGGCGGCGCAGGCCTCCAGGAACTCGCCGGCCACGCGACGATGCTCTTCTACATGACCGAGGAAGGCCAGGAGGGCCGGAACGCGTATCTGGAGCGCCGCCCGCCGAACTTCGACGCCGACGGGTACAAGCCGTGACGGCGGGCAACGGCCAACGGGGAACGGGCATCGGGGCCGCAAGGCCTCCGGCGGACCGGCTCTCCCAGGCAGCACCTTCCCCGATGGCCGTTGGCCGACCCCCGTTGCCCCTGATTTGGCTCGGCGCGGCGCGGCTGCGGACGCTCCCGGCCGCCGCGGCCCCGGTCCTGCTCGGGACCGCCTTCGCAGTTGGGGACGGCGTGTTCTACGCCCCGGCGGCGCTCTGCGCGCTCGCCTCGGCGCTGCTGATTCAGGTCGGGACCAACTACGTCAACGACGCCGAGGACTTCGTGCGCGGAGCCGACACGGCCGCGCGGGTCGGGCCGAAGCGGGCGACGGCCGAGGGCTGGGTCACGGCCGGCCAGATGCGGGCGGCGGCGGCCGTCGCGTTCGGGCTCGCGTTCGCCTCGGGCCTGGCCCTCGTCTGGCGCGGCGGCTGGCCGATCCTCGCCCTCGGGCTCGTCGCGATCGCGAGCGGATACGGCTACACGAAGGGGCGCTACGCGCTCGCCTACACCGGCCTCGCGGACGTGTTCGTGCTCGTCTTCTTCGGGCCGGTCGCCGTCGGGGGGACGTATTTCGTGCAGGCGCTCGCCCTCCCCGGCTGGGTCCTCGTGGCCGGGCTCGGCCCGGGCGCGCTCGCCACGGCCATCCTCGTCGCCAACAACGTCCGCGACGTCGAGCAGGACCGGGCAGCAAACAAGCGGACGCTCGTCGTCCGCTTCGGGCGTCCGTTTGGGCTCCACCTCTACACGATGTGCTTCGTCGTCGCGTGGAGCGTCGTCTGGCCCGCGATGACGCTGTGGCGCCTCGGACAGACGCAGGAGCGAGCGGTCGTGATCGACCGCCTTCGGGACGTCGCCGACCCGCGGATCGCACTGGACTCGCTTCAGGCGCTCGGGCGCCCCGGAGCGACAGCTCACGCCGGGGCGCTCGTGGCGTCCATGGTCGCGTTCGGCGCGATGCTCGTTCTGTTGCCAGCTCTGCGCCGGTCGCACGGGGCCGCGGCCGGCCCGATTCTCGGCAAGACGGCGGCCGTGCTGATGCTGTACTCGCTCGCGTTTGCCCTCGGCTGGGTGCTGACGTGATGCGAATCGACGCGGTCACGGTCCACCCGTACACGCTTCCGCTCACGGAGCCGGTCGTGTGGAGCGGCGTGCCCCACACCGAGCGCCGCGGCGCGCTCGTGCGCGTTGAGACGGCGGCGGGCGAGGTCGGCTGGGGCGACGCGGCCCCGCTGCCCGGCTTCAGCGCAGAGACGCTCGGTGAGGCGGTGGCCGCACTCGAATCCGCCGCGAGCGCGCTGACGGGTGCGGAGATCGCTCCGGCCGAGGCGTTCCGTCCGGACAGCCCGCTGCACGCGCGCCTCGACGCCGCCAGTCTCCCGTCGTCGGCCCGGTTCGGCGTCGACCTCGCGCTCGCCGACGCGGCGGCGCAGCGCCTCGGGCGAACGCTCGCGCAGGCGTTCACCGGCGACCCGGCCGTCGTCGTCCCCCTCGCCGGCCTCGTCCTCGGCGGATCGCTGGACGAGGCGGTGCGCCTCGCCGAGGCGGGCTACCGGACACTCAAGCTCAAGGTCGGCCGCGCCACTGTCGACGCCGACATTGCGCTCGTTCGGGCCGTTCGCAACGCGGTCGGTGAGACCGTTGCCCTGCGGCTCGACGCCAACCGTGCGTGGTCGCCAGATGAGGCGCGCCAGTTTGCCGCCGGCATCGCAGGCGTTGAGATCGCGTTCGTCGAGGAGCCGCTCGCCGACGCGGCTGGCCTGCCCGAGCTGTGGCTGGACACAGCCCTCCCCATCGCGCTCGACGAGACGCTCCAGCAGCCAGGTCAGGTCCGGGCTGGCCCGGCGGGTTTACCCGGCGGCGGCGGCGAGGCGCTTCGCGGGTGGGCCGCCGCCGCCGTGATCAAGCCGACGCTCGTCGGCGGCCTCGCCGCTGCTCTCCGGCTCGCCGCGCAGGCCGAGGCCGTGGGCGTGAAAACGGTCGTCAGCTCCGCCTTCGAGAGCGGAGTGGGGCTGCGCGGGCTCGTCGCGCTCGCTGCGGCGACGGGCGCGCACGCGGCGGGGCTGGACACGCACCGCTGGCTCGCCCGCGACGTCCTCACGGCCCCGCTCCCGCTCGGCCGGCCCCTCGTGGACGTGCCGGGCCTGCTCGGCCGACCCGTCGAGGTCGTCCTGTGATCCCCGACCCGGTCCGGCTCCACGCCGAGACGCGCCCCGACGCCGCGGCCGTCGTCACGGAGCACGACGTGTGGTCGTGGGCCGAACTCGACGCCCGCGTCGGCGCGTGTGCGGAACGCCTGCTCGCGATCACGCCGGGCGAGCGCACCGATGCGGCGGGTCCGCTTTCCGGAGTCGCGGCGGTCGGGGTCGTGGCGCGGACGCAGCCGGACCTCGTGGTGCTGCTCCTCGCCGCCCTGCGCGCGGGCGTCGTCGTCGTTCCGCTGGCGCCGCGGTGGCCCGCCGCGGCTCTCGCCGCTGCTGCCGGGCGCCTCGGTCTGCGTCTCGTCGTCACCGAGGCGGAAGCCGTGGCTGGCGTGGCGTCCGCGTGCCTCGCCACTGTTGCAGCGCCGGGGGAGGGAAGAGGGCCGGCCGGTCCGATCCCGCTCGGGCGGCCGTGGACGGTCGTCCACACGTCGGGCTCGTCCGGCGAGCCGAAGGCGGCGCTTCACACCGTCGGATGCCACGTCGCGAGTGCGCTGGGCGTCTCGGAGCGCCTCGGGCTACGCGCAGGCGACCGATGGCTCTTGGATTTGCCCCTCGCGCATGTCGGCGGACTCGGCGTCGTCGTCCGGTGCGTGCTCGCCGGGGCCACACTGGCCTTTCCCGGGCCCGGGACGACGACCGCCGAAGCGCTGCGGCGGTTCGCGCCCACCCACGCCTCGCTCGTCTCGACCCAGCTCGTCCGCCTCCTCCGAGACGCCCCGGAGAAGAGATTTCCAGGCCTCCGGGCCGTCCTCCTCGGCGGTGGGGCCATCGCGCCGGGCCTCCTCGACGCGGCCGTCGCCGCCGGACTGCCGGTGTGCGTCGGGTACGGGATGACCGAGACGGCTTCGACGGTGACGAGCACGGCCCCCGGCGCGTCGCGCGCCGACCTCGCCACGTCCGGGATGCTCCTCCCGCACCGCGACCTGCGCGTCTCGGACGATGGCGAGATCCTCGTTCGCGGCGAGACCCTGTTCGCGGGCTACGTCACCGCCGAGACCTTGCATCTCCCGCTGACCGCCGACGGCTGGTTCGCGACGGGCGACCTGGGGCACCTCGACGCCGCCGGCCGCCTCGTCGTGGACGGGCGGCGCGGCAACCGGTTCGTCTCGGGCGGCGAGAACGTGCAGCCCGAGGCCATCGAGGCCGCCCTCGCGCGCCTGCCCGGCGTCGCCGAAGCCGTCGTCGTGCCCGTCGCAGATGACGAG
>JANPJI010000203.1:0-6128 GCA_031425425.1 Rubricoccaceae bacterium | reverse complement strand
GCCTTCCTGCCGGCACGGCCCGAGGAGAACGTCGTCGCCGAGATCCGCGGAACCGACCTCGCAGGCGAGGTCGTGATCCTCGGCGCGCACCAGGACTCGTGGCACAGCGGCACCGGCGCGACAGACAACGCCGCCGGCTCGGCCGTCGTCATGGAGGCCGCACGCGTCCTCAAAGCCTACTACGACGCCCGCGGGGCGGGCCCGCGGCGGACGATCCGGTTCGCGCTGTGGTCCGGCGAGGAGCAGGGCCTGCACGGCTCGCGCGGCCACGTTGCCCGCCGCTACGCGACGCAGGCCGGCATGGGGGCGCCCGTGACCGCCATCACGCCCGAGCAGGCGACCGTCTCGGCGTACTACAACCTCGACAACGGCTCGGGCCGCATCCGCGGCATCTACGCCCAGAACAACGCCGCCGCCGAGCCCATCTTCACGGCCTGGCTCGCGGCCTACGGCGACCCCGAGGCACGCACGACGACGCTCCAGAACACGGGCGGCACGGACCACCTCTCGTTCGACGCCGCCGGCATCCCGGGCTTCCAGTTCATCCAGGACCCGCTCGCCTACTTCGCGCAGACGTGGCACACGACGATGGACGTGTTCGACCATCTCTCCGGGGACGACCTGAAGCAGGCGTCGGCCGTCATGGCGGTCTTCGCGCACCACACGGCTGAGCGGGACGCGCTGATGCCGCGCAAGCCGTTCGCAGTCGCACCTGCGGGCACGAACTGAGCCCCCACGGCGCGTCGGCGCACGAGCCAAGTGGCGGGCGCGTTGGGTGATGCGTCGAGCGGCCCGTGACTTTCGGGCGGGCCGCTACGGCCTCCCCGTATCACCCGCCGCTGCCGCCATGCGCCGACGCTTTGCCTGGACGCTCCTGCTCGTCCCCATCCTCGCCGCGGCCATCGCGGCCCCGTTCCCTGCCGCGTCCGTTGAGGGCACCGTCTCCGACGCCACGACGGGCCGCCCGCTCGCCGGGGCCAACGTGTCGGTCGTCGGCACGTCGCTCGGGGCCGCGACCGACGCGGACGGTCGGTTCGTCCTGACAGGCGTGCCCGCCGGGACGGTCGACGTCCGCGTGACGCTCGTGGGCTACGCGCCGCACGTCGAGCGCGGCGTCCGTCTGAACGACACCGAGGCGTCGCGCATCGAGGTGCGCCTCGCCGCGGCCGACGTGGAGACGGTCGTCGCAGGCGACAGCCGCCGGTCCGGCTCCTTCGGCGAGGCCGCCCTCCCGCCCCCCGCGCCGGTGACGCCCGGCGCGGCAGGACGCGGCGCTGCGACCGGCGGAGCCGTGATGCGCGGAAGCTCTGCCGCCGAGGCCCCGCGCCGCTCGTCCGAGCGCTCCGCCGACTACTCCTCGGATGCGTACGGCGACGAGGCGGACGCCTCCAGGGTCGACGATGGCGAGCGCGCGCCCCGGGAGCGCCGCGACCGCCGCCAGAGCGCCGCGTCCGGCCTGCTCACGGCCGGCGACGTGGACGACGGGCTCAACTGGAACGCCTTCCTGCGCTACTCGTCGCGCGCGATGCAGCAGGGCAGCGTCCTCCGCGACCTGCGCCTCGACGACCGCCTGACGCTCCGCGTCGTCGACACGGCCGGCCGGCCCGTCGCCGGGGCGCGCGTCCGCATCGACGCCGTCGGCCAAGCTCGTAGCGGCGACCGCGTGCGCGGGCTCACCACCGAGGCCGGAACAGACGGCCGCCTCGCGCTCTTCCCGCGCTACGACTTCGGCCAGGGCGCGAGCCGCCTCGAAATCTCCGTCACCGTCCCCGGCGGGCGCGGGGCTACGGAGACGCTGACGGTCGACCTGCAGCGCCTCCGCGGCGAGACCACGCGCACGGTCCGACTGCGGACGCGCGCCGAGCGCCCGCGCGCGCTCGACCTCGCGGTCGTCCTCGACGTGACGGGCTCGATGGGCGACGAGCACCGCTACCTCACCGACGAGTTTGAGGCCATCGTCGGCCGCGCGCTCCGCCAGTACCCCGACGCCGACCTGCGCTTCGCGCTCGTGGCCTACCGCGACCGCGGAGACGACTTCGTGGTCCGCAGCTGGGACTTCACGCGCTCGGAGCGCGAGATGCGGGACCGCCTGGAGCAGCTCTCGGCCGGCGGCGGCGGCGACATGCCCGAGGCCATGGATGAGGCGCTCGACGCCATGCTGGACCTCGACTGGCGCACCGGCACCGCGGCACGCATCGCCTTCCTCATCGCCGACGCGCCGCCGCACGCCAGCCGCCTCACCGAGACGCTCGACGCCGTCCGCGAGGCGCGCGCGCGCGGCCTCCGCATCTACCCGCTCGCCGCCTCGGGCGTCGACAACTCCGCCGAGCACGTCATGAGGACCGCAGCCGTCCTCACGCAGGGCCGCTACCTCTGGCTTACGGACGACAGCGGGGTCGGCAACAGCCACGCCGAGCCGCACGTGCCGTGCTACGAGGTCTCGCGCGTGGACGATCTCGTCGCGCGCGTGATCGAGTCCGAACTCGCCGGACGCCGCATCGAATCCGACCGGCAGGACGTCGTCCGGACCGTCGGCAACCCGGTCGACGGCGTCTGCGAGCCGGACGTGGTCTCCCAACAGGGGAACTACCGCCAGGACGCGCCGCGGCGGCGCACGAGCCCACTCGGCTACGACTGAGGCGTCCGCCTCCCGGCAAATGCGATCGCGGCCCGGCCGGACGTCGTGTCCGGCCGGGCCGCAGTCTTCCGCCGAAGCGCCTGTCTAGATCTTGTAGAAGCGCTCCTCGGCGACCTTGCCGTCCTTCCAGGTCTGGACGGCCACCTGGTCGTAGGTCTGGCTGCCGAAGGCCGAGTGCGTGAAGTCGAAGTGCCACTCGACGAACGCCTTGCCAGCCGCCTCATCCACGGCGACCGCCTTGACCTCGGCGCCACGGAACTCGGTGAGGCCGTTCACGAAGACCTCCTCGTACTGGCGGTTGACGTCCTTGCCGACGCGCGGCGGCTGGCCGGCGTCGATCATCACGACGTCGTCGGCGTAGAGGTCCTCGAAGGCCCCGAGGATGTCGCCCTGGAGGATGCGGGCGTTGAGGGTGTCGACGGATTCGCGGATGCTGGACATAAGAGCAGGGGAAGGTGTCGGTTCGATACTTGTTGCAACGACTACTGTTCCCGGTCGGTCCGCTCGCCTTTTCCCGGCCACGCGCACAGGTCGAACACCGGGCACCGGGCGCAGGCGGGGTCCCGCCAGAGGCAGCACCGTTGCCCGTGCAGCATCAGCGCCTCGTGGTCGTCGTAGACCCGCTGCGCGTCCCACTCGGGCGGCAACAGGGCGGCAAGCGCGTCGTGGCTCGGTCCGACCGCCATCTTCTCCGGGATCAGCCCGAGGCGCTGTGCGACGCGGTGGTGGTGGCTGTCCACGGGGAGGGCAGCGACGCGGAGGCGGCTAAAGAGGAGCACAGCGGCGCTCGTCTTCGGGCCGACGCCGGGGAAGGCCTGGAGCCATCGCCGTGCCGCGAGCGCGTCCCAGCCCGCGAGGAAGTCCAGCGATAGCACGCCGCCGGCCTCTGGGGCGTCGGTGATGCCGCGGAGCACCGCCTGGATGCGCGGAGCCTTCTGCTCGGGCCACGTACACGCCGCGACGGCCGCGCGGACGTCCGCCTCGGGTGCGTCGCGGACGGCCTCCCACATCGGGAAGCGCTCGCGGAGGGCCTGGTAGGCCCGGTGTGAGTCCGCGTTCTTGGTCCGGTGCGAGAGCAGGGCCGAGACGAGCTCGCTCAGCGGATCCTTGTCCGAGAAGAACGGGACGGGGCAGCCGTACGCCGCGCAGAGGCGGTCGTGGACGGCGAGGGCTTTCGCGCGCAGGCTGGGCTGCACGTCGGGCGGGTCGAAGAGGGTCATCGGGGCGGGACGCCCCGGCCCGGCCAGAAGCTCCACGCGGCGTACGTTCTCCGGACATTCCCGACCTTGCCATGACTGTCGCCCGCGTCCCTGCCGAGGTCGTTCGCCCGCTCCGCACGGCCGTCCTGCGCCCGGCGTTCCCGCCGGGCCGACTGGAGGTGTACGACCGCGACGAGACGCCTGGGACGGTCCACGTCGCCGCACTCGTCGGCGGGGCCGTGGCTGGCATCGCGACGGCCTTCCCCGAGCCGCCGCCTGCTTCTCTCCGAGGCGAGATCCCCGAGGCGGCGTACGCGCTCGCCGCATCCTGGCAGCTTCGCGGCATGGCGACATCCGCCGAAGCGCGAGGCACCGGCGCGGGAGCCGCCGCCCTCGCCGACGTGCTGGTGGCCGCCCGCGAGGCCGGTGCGACGCACGTCTGGTGCAACGCCCGCGAGGGTGCGGCCGGGTTCTACACCCGCCACGGCTGGAACGCCGCCGGTCCATGGTTCGAGGTGCGCCTCATCGGGCCGCACGTCGTGATGTGGCGGGGGACGTAACGGTGCGGGACTGCCTGCCCGTTGCGGAAGCATTCGGCGCACGCTCTCACAACCACCACTCTCCGATGGAACTCGCCCGCCTCCCGGCCAGCACCGGCCTCCGCGTCGCCGGCGAGGACCTCCCGCCCGCGCTCCGGCCGTACGTCCGCGAGATCTACGAGGAGCGCTTCGAGATGCCGGAAGCAAGCGTGCCCCTCCCGCTCAGCGCGCACGTGGACCCGTTCCTGCACGTCACATTCTCGGGCGGCATGACGGTGCGCCTCGACGCACTCGGCATCCCCCCGTTCTGGCTGCCGCCGTCGACGATCTCCGGGCCGCTCGCGGACGCGTACTCGGGCACGTTCCACGGGCTCGTCCACGGCCTGTACGTGCGGTTCGCGCCGGTCGGGCCGCTCGCGCTCCTCGGCGTCCGCGACTATGGCCTGAGCCCGCGCGGCGCGCCGGCCCTCGGCGAGATGGTCCGACCGGACCTCTGCGAGCCCGTCTGCGCGTGGGAGCAGGCGCTCCGGTCCGCCCCGGATTTCGCGGCGCGCGCCGCACTCGCCGGGCAGTTCCTGCTCGACCGCGCGACGGCTCCTACACCCGAGATCGCGTTTCTCCTCCGCGCCGTCGAGGAGATCGAGCAGGCCGCGGGTGACGGCCGCATGGCCGACCTCGCTGCGCGCCTCGACGTGAGCCCGGCGACGCTCCGGCGGCGGTTCGCCGTGCTCGGTCTGTCGCCGAAGACCTTCGCCGCCGTCGTCCGCTTCCAGCACGCACACGCGTTCCTGTTCACGACGCCGGGGGCGAGGTGGGCCGACGCCGTCGAGCGGTTCGGGTATGCGGATCAGGCGCACCTCGTCCGCGAGCACCGCCGCTTCGCGGGCGTCCCGCCGACGCGGTGGGACCGCGACGCGCGGGTCGTCGACCGCCGGATGGGGGCCGAGGGCGACTACGACGGGCCGGTCGCCAGCGGCGCGGCGGCCTGAGGTTTTCTCCCTCGCTGATCGATTTGTTCAAGACAGGAAGGGGTACGCAGCGTTGCTTTTGCGCCCACGGCCCCCTCCTGCCATGCGCCCCCTCGGTCTGCTTCTCCTCGCTCTTGCAGCGGCCGGCCCCGCCCGCGCTCAGCTCCCGCTCCTCCACGCGCTCGAGAGCCCCGATGCCGACCCCGATGGGTTCTTTGGCTTATCGGTGGCCGGCGTGCCGGACGTGAACGGCGACAGCCGCGGCGACATGATCGTCGGTGCGCCCTTCGAAGACACCGTGCCCGGCGACAACGTCGGCCGCGCCTACGCCTTCAGCGGAGCCACGGGGCTGATCCTCGACACCCTCGTCAGTCCCAATGCCGTGGCGAGCGGCCAGTTCGGCACCTCGGTGGCCGGCGTGCCCGACCTGAACGGGGACGGGCGGGGGGAGTACCTCGTTGGCGCGGTAGGCGAGACGGCGGGCGGCGCCGCTCAGGCGGGGCGGGTGCACCTGCTGGCGGGGGGGACGGAGCAGCTCCTCTTCACGCTCGTCTCGCCCAACCCGGAATTCCGCGGCGTTTTCGGCTTCTCGGTGTCCGCGATCTCCGACGTGAACGGCGACGGCGTCAGCGACCTCCTCGTCGGCGCCGGGCAAGAGGACGGGGGGAATACGGACGCCGGGCGGGCGTACCTCTTCTCGGGGGCGAGCGGCGCCCGGCTCCGCACGCTCGTCAGCCCCAACGCCGGGTTCAGCGGGCGCTTCGGCTTCTCGGTCGCCGGTGTG
>JANPJI010000202.1:0-6817 GCA_031425425.1 Rubricoccaceae bacterium | reverse complement strand
TCTTCTGGTTCTCGCCGAAGGCCTGGATGCCGACGACGACCGCGAGGCCGACGATGACGATGCCGAGCACGAGGAGGAGGAGCTGCTGCTGACCCATGGTTGGTAGGGGCTGGTGGAGCCTGGGGCTCCGGGTACGCCCCGGTCGGGGCTTGGGTGGGTGGCGACCGGGATGGCCGCCGGGGTTCGGGTGCTCTCCTAGCGATCCGCGTGCCCGTTCCGCCGGCCAGAGCCTCTGAGGCGTTCATGCCCCGCTATCGTCGCCCCGGCGCATCCCATTCTGGTGCTCATTGCGCGATTCTGCCTGTTTCAGCCGGAGAGGTGCCTGGAGGCTCCTCGGGGAGGCCTCGTTTCCATTTGAAACATTGAGGGGCGAAAGGGACTACACGTGCCCTCCCGGCTCACTCGCGGGCCGGCTTCCCCTTCTCTCAGCCCCTGTCATCATGGACGACGACCGCTCCCGCTCCTTCCAGTCCGAGGCGACCCGCCTCGCCGACGCCGCCCGCGACCGCGCCTCCGGGGCCATCGAGGACGTCAAGGTGGCCTCCGGCCACGTCGTCGACAAGGTCCGCGACCTCATCGAGGAGGGCAACGTCCGCCGGATCTCGCTCCGCAAGGGCGACCGGGTCCTGTTCGAGATCCCGCTCACCATCGGCGTCGGTGCCGGTGCCGCGGCGCTGCTGACGAGCCCGCTCCTCGCGGCCGTCGGTGCGGTCGCGGCGCTTGTATCGGACATCACGATCTCGGTTGAGCGCGACGATGAGGCAGAGGCCGCAGCGCCGAGCGCCCCGGCGGCAGACGCAGCGCCGGCTCCCGAGCACATCGCCAACGTCAACCCCGGGACCGCGGACGCGGCACCGGGCGATGCATCCTCCGACAAGACGGTCGGCAAGCCGACCAGCGGCGGCGACGCCTGACACGCCTCGTGCGGGTCGGTTGCGCCGTCCGGCTCCGGGGGCCGCCTTCTCATCGAGGGCGGCCCCCGCCCGTTTCCAGCGAAGCGCAGGCGGGCCGAGCCGTCCGCGTTCGAACTCGGCGCAGCCACCGAAGCGCCCCGCCGGGCGGCGGGGGTTCTGGCCTGACGCAGGACTCGCTGTCTCCGTCCGCGCCGAGACGCCGCGCGCCCCCAACTCCTCACGACCTCCAGGATGACAGAGGCGAGACTCCGGCAGGACAGCACCGAGGCACTCCCACCCGAGGCGCTCGCGACCGAGGCGCTCCGTACGTGGCTGGACGAACTCGTCGTCCGCTACGAGCGTCCTGCGTTCGTCGCCGACGACCCGATCTCGGTCCCGCTCGCCTTCGACGACCCGGCCGACCAGGAGGTCATAGGCCTCTTCGCGGCGCTGCTCGCGTGGGGACGGCGGTCGGTCATCCTCGCCAAGCTCGCCGATCTCGCGGAGCGGATGGACCACCGCCCGGCCGCATTTGTCCGGGGCTTCCAGGCCGGTCGCGACGCCGGCCGCCTCGCCGGCTTCGCCCACCGGACGTTCAACGCCGACGACGCGGTCGCGCTCACGCTCGCCGTCCAGGCCTCGCTCGACGCGTACGGGACGCTCGGCGATCTGTTCGCCTCCGGCCTCCCTCCCGACGCGCCCGACATCGGCCCGGCGATCCAGACGTTCTCGGACACGCTCGGTGCCATCGTCCCCGACGTGCCCGTCCGCTCGAAGCACCTCGCGCGGCCGTCGACGGGGAGCGCGTGCAAGCGGATCGCGATGTACGCCCGGTGGATGACGCGGCCCGGCCCGGTCGACCTCGGCCTGTGGGCGGGCGTCGGGACGTCGCGCCTCGTCGTCCCGCTCGACGTCCACACGGGCCGGCAGGCGCGGCACCTCGGGCTGCTCGCGCGGCCGACCGACGACTGGCGCGCCGTGCAGGAGCTCACGGCCGCGTGCCGCGCACTCTGCCCCGAGGACCCGGTCCGCTACGACTTTGCCCTCTTCGGCCTCGGCGCGTACGGCGGCGCAGAGATCGGTGAGAAGTGAGCAACCGCCTCTGCCTTCTACCCCGTCATCGTCATCCTGAGCGCAGCGAAGGATCTCGACGTGGAGCTGAGATCCTTCGCTACGGCCGCCACTGGGCGGCGGGCTCAGAATGACAAGAATTGGGGGTTGACGCCAGACGAGTGCAGTGGCGCTGATGGCCTACGGGCTGCCGACTCCTGTTGTCAGAACCGCGACGGCCAGGCCGAGTCTGATGCGGATGATCGCCCCCTCCCCCATCGACCCTGCCCCAGCGGACCGCGCGGCCGAGCGCCCCGAGGCGGTCGCCGCAACCGGCGACGCGCTCCGCGGGTTGCTCCGCGCGCTCGCCAGCCCGGTCGTCGTCGTCACCGTAGCGGGCGGTGCCGCAACGCGCGGCGCGACCATCGGATCGTTCGCGAGCGTCTCGCTCGACCCCCCGCTCGTCTCGTTCAACGTCACCCACGGGACGCAGCTCCACGACGCGCTCTGCACGTCGGACGCGTTCGCGGTCCATCTGCTCGCCGCCGACCAGGCCGCGACCGCCGCGCACTTCGCGCGACCCGACCTCGACGCAGATGAACAGATGGCGGGCGCGGACGTCTCCGAACCGCCCGGCGGCCCGCTCCGCATCGATGGGACGCTGGGGACACTCGCCTGCACGGTCTCGGCCCGCATCGTCGCCGGCGACCACTCCGTCATCATCGGAGAGGTGACGGACCTCGTGCCCGGACGCGAGGCGACCCCGCTGCTCTACTACCGCCAGTCCTACCGCGGCGTCGGTGCCGAGGTCTGAGGAGAGAGGTTGAGAGGGCGCGTTGGGGGAAAGCGGTCTCTCTAGCCACCCTGCATGTTCTCCAGAGTCGTCAGCCGCCGAGCGCGTCCTTGACCCGGCTGAAGAACGAGCGCTTGCCCTCCTTGCCGGGCTGCGGCCGGAGGTCGGGCTCGAGGCGGAGCTGTTCGAGCGCCTCGCGGAGCCCGGCCGAGAGCTCCTGCGGCGTCCACACGTGGACGCGCACCATCTGGTCGCCGCGGCGGCCGCCGCCGACCTCGGGGAGCCCGCGGCCCCGCATCCGGAGCACGCGGCCGGACTGGATGCCGGCGTCGATCTGGAGCTTGGCGCGGCCCTTGAGCGTCGGCACGGTCGCCTCCGTCCCGAGCGCGGCATCGGGGAACGAGAGGAAGAGGTCGTGGGCGACGTCGAGGCCCTCGCGGGTGAAGTGCTCGTGCTCCTCCTCGTCGATCTCCACGCGGAGGTTGCCGGCCGGCCCGCCGCGGAGGCCCGCGTTGCCGGCCCCACGGATCTGTAGGTAGTGCCCCGACGCGACGCCGGGCGGCACCTCGACGGTCACCGTCTCCTCCCCCTTGACGCGGCCCTCGCCCTCGCACACCGAGCACTTGTTCGTGACGACGCGGCCCTCGCCGTCGCACGTCGGGCACGGCTGGACGTTGACGAACTGGCCGAAGAACGACGAGGCCACCTGGCGGACCTCGCCCGCGCCCTGGCACGTCGGGCACGTCTCGGCGGCGTCCTCGCCTGGCTCAGCTCCCGAGCCGGAGCAGTGGCCGCAGGCGGTGAACTTGCGGAGCTTGAGTTGCCGCTCGACGCCGTCCGCGACCTCTTCGAGCGTCAGCGAGAGGCGGACCCGCAGGTCGGTGCCGGGCCTGCCCTGGCCGCGCCGCCGCGCCCGGGCGCGGCCGAAGACGTCGTCGAAGCGGCTGTCGCCGCCGAAGATGTCCGAGAACGCCGAGAAGATGTCGGAGAGGTCCTGCGGAGCACCGGCCCCGCCGGCCGCGCCCGCGACGCCGGCCCGGCCGAAGCGGTCGTAGCGCGCGCGCTTGTCGGCGTCCGAGAGGACGCTGTAAGCCTCGGCGGCCTCCTTGAAGCGCGCCTCGGCGTCAGCGTCGCCGTCGTTGCGGTCCGGGTGGTGCTCGAGCGCGCGCTGGCGGTAGGCCTTCTTGACCTCGTCGGCCGTGGCCGTCCGCGAGACGCCGAGGACGTCGTAGTAGTCGCGCTGGTCGGTGGCGGCGGGCATAGGTGCGGGATCAGGGGATGAGGGATTCGGGAGTCGCAGAGGCGGGGTTGCAGTCGTCTGCTCGTTCCACCTCCCCGATCCCGCATCCCCTACTGGGCGACGATGACGCCGGCGTGGCGAAGGACGCGGTCGCCGAGGCGGTAGCCGGGCTGGACCTCGGCGAGAACCGTGCCGGACGGCTCGCCGTTGGGCGCGGGCTGCTGGAGGACGGCCTCGTGCTCATCGACGTCGAACGGGACGCCTGCCGTCTCGATCGCGGCGACACCGAGGCGCTCCAGGATGCCCTCGAACTTGCGGTAGACGAGGTCCACGCCCTGGCTGAGGGCGTCGAACCCTGCCGAGCCGGTGTCCTGATGGGCCACGCGCCGGGCAGCATCGAGCGAGCGCCGGAGGTCGTCGTAGACCTCGAGCACGGGCAGGAGCACGGCCGTGCGGCCCTGGCGCTCCGCGTCGGCGCGGTCGGCCTCCGAGCGTCGGCGGTAGTTCTGGAACTCGGCCGCGCGGCGGAGCAGCTGGTCGCGGAGGTCGTCCACCTCGTCGCGAGGACTGTCGGCGGCAGCCACGTCGGTCGCCATCGGGTCGGCGAAGTCGTCTGGGGTCATCGTCGGTCGGTCGGGTTCAGGGGGCAACAAACGCCCCGGACGGGGAAAGATCGTGCGCCGCGCCGCGAAGTCCGAACGAATCGGGCGGGAAGGGAGGAGCGCAAGCGTGCAGGAGCGCAACGGATCTTGCGTTCCCGCGCTCTTGCCTTCCTGCGTTCACCCTTCCTCCCCGAGCAGCGCCGCGACGTGCTCCACGAGGGCGACAGCGCGGGCGTAGTCCATCCGCGTCGGGCCGATGACGGCGACGGCCCCCTCGGCCCCCCCGACGCGGTAGGGCGCGGTCACGACCGAGAACGTGGCGGCCTGGCCGTCGGGGTCTGCGCCGGGGCGCTCCACCCCCCGGCCGATCAGCACGCGCGCCCGCGCCGGCTCGAACGTGTCTCCGCCGGCCACCGTTTCGAGCAGGTGCACCACGACGTCCTCGTTCTCGGCCAGCTCGACGACGTCGCGGACGGCCTCCGGGCGCTGGAACTCGGGCTGCGCGACGAGGTGGCCCGTCCCGGCGATGGCGGCCCGGCGCTCCCCTGACGGCTCGCGGAACAGCATCGGGGCGTCCCGCAGCACGACGCGGACGATGCCGGTCCGGTCGTCCTGCGCGAGGTCCGACACGCGCTCGGCTCCGGTCCGCCGGATCTCGTCGAGCGAGTGCCCGGCGAGGCGCTCGTTGAGGCGCTGCACGACGGCGTCCAGCGTGCCCGGGCGGACGTCGATGCCGACCTCCGCCGCCACCGTCCGGGCGAGCCCGCCGCGGAGGGCGAGCACGAACAGGACGCGCGCGGCCCCCAGCGGGACGACCTCGATACGCTCCAGCACGCCCGTCGCCAGCTTCGGCGTGAGGACGACCCCGAGCAGGCGGGCGAGGCTCCCGAGCAGGCGGCTCGTCTCGGTGGCCACGGCGTCGAGGTCGCCGAGGCGGCGGCGGACGCTCTCGCGCAGCAGGCCCGCCTCGCGATCGGACAGGCCCGCGACGTCCATCAGGCCGTCGACGTAGGTCCGGTAGCCCTGCTCCGTGGGGACCCGCCCGGCGGACGTGTGGGGGTGCCCGAGGTAGCCCGCCCCTTCGAGCCGCTGCATCGTCGTCCGGACCGACGCGCTCGACAGGTCGATCGTGTCCGCGACGACGCGCGAGCCGACGGGCGCGGCCGTGTCGATGAACGTCTGCACGACGCGACGGAGCACGTCGCGCTCGCGGTCCGAGAGGTCGGGGCTGTCGCGGGTCATGTGCGCAACCTACCCGGCGGGGACTCCCCACACCATCACGCCACCGAGGTGGGCCGTGTAGGCGACGAGCAGGGCCGCGGCGAGGGCCGGGATGAGCGCCGCGACGCGCCCTGCGAGCGGCTCCCGCGGGGTGTCCGCCGGACGGCGGCGCAGGGCGACAGTCAGCACGCCGTACCCGAGAGCGGCCAGTACCGAAACCCACATCGTGTAGTCCGCTACCCGCTCGTGCGTCCCGAGGACGGCCTCGACGATCGGCTCCCCCTCGACGTCGTGCTCCAGCGCCTCGCCGGTCTGGACCGACGCGAACGCGCTGACGGCCCCGAGTGCGAACAGGACCAGCGCCGCCTGCCGCCACACGCCGCGCCCGAGGGCGGCGTAGAGCACCGCCGCGCCTGCACCGAGCAGCAGCAGCACGAGCGGGAAGTGGACCGCGAGCGGGTGCAGGTACGGGATGTCGTACTGCGAGAGCAGGTCGAAGCGCATGGGGACGGGTAGCCAGTCGCGAACGTGTCTGGAGAGCCCGCAGATTACATGCTCCCGTGGCCGCCGACGCCGACCGTGAACGGTTCCAGCCCCGACGGATACGCGCCGAGCTGGACGACGGCGAGGAGCGTGCCGTCCATCGAGAACGCGGCGAGGTTGCCGAACGCGGTCACGGGAAGCGGGGCCCGGGTGCGGTCCGCTCCGGCCGGGCCGAGAAAGCGGTACGGAGGCGTCCACGCGCCTGCGGCGAGCGTGTTGGAGCTCGTCACGAAGAAGCGCTCGCCGTGGTGGTCCGGGGCCGGGCTGTGGGGCTGAGCGAGCGGACCCACCGGGGCCGAGGCGGAGACCGTCCGGAGGATCTGGCGGGTGCTCGCGTCGAGCAGCGTCACCGTGTTGCCGGGCGCGCCCGCATTGCCGCGGTTGGGGATGATGATGGTGGTGCCGTCGTGGCCGGCGTGGGCGTGCCACGGGCCGGTCCCGGCCGGCGCGCGCCCGCGGAGTTCGAGCTGGCCTG
>JANPJI010000201.1:0-3865 GCA_031425425.1 Rubricoccaceae bacterium | reverse complement strand
CGCGACGCGGCCGCCCGGCATCACACCGGGCGGCCGCGTCAGGGCAGGAAGCCGGATCGGCTACTCCTCGTCCTCCTCGTCCTCCTCGTCCTCGGAGTCGTCGGTCGCGTCGGTGATGGTCCAGTCGGCCTCCTCACCGTCCTCGAGGTCGATGTCGTAGTGCTCGATCTCCTCGTCGGCCGCGATGGCCTTGAAGTCCCAGCAGCCGGCCTCGACGGTGATCTCGGCCTCCTCACCGGGCTCGAGCAGGTCGTCCTCGAGCATGTCCTCGTTCCACTCCTCGTCGTCGCACGTCGAGACGTAGACCTCCGTGATGTCGAAGTCGGACTCGTTGGAGAGCGTGACGGTCGCCTCGCCGTCGGGCGCGCCGGGCATCGTGAAGCCGGCGACAGCGAAGGCGGCGAGGCCGAGAGCGAGCGTGCGGGGTGATGTCATCGGGGTCGACACGGGGGCCGGTAAGGGAGGGCCCCGGCGTTTCCGAGGCGGCTCGCAGAATACGCGGCAACGGGTCCGTGCGAGCGTCGGGCGGGTGACATTTATCGAAGCAAGATGGGGTTATTAGAGGAGATGCCTTGTGGGCCGCGCCGTGCGGCCGTCGGCTACGCGTAGCTCTCCATCGGCGGGCAGGAGCAGACGAGGTTGCGGTCGCCGAAGGCGTTGTCCACGCGCCCGACGGTCGGCCAGAGCTTGCGCTCGCGCGTCCACGGCGCCGGCCACGCGGCTTGCGCGCGCGTGTAGGCGTGGTCCCAGTCGTCGGCCGTGACCTCGGCGAGCGTGTGCGGCGCGTTCCTGAGCACGTTGTCGGCCGCGTCCGCGGTGCCGATTTCGAGCTCCTGGATCTCGGTCCGGATCGCGATCATCGCGTCGCAGAAGCGGTCCAGCTCCGCCCGGCTCTCGCTCTCGGTCGGCTCCACCATGAGCGTGCCCGTGACGGGCCACGACATCGTCGGCGCGTGGAAGCCGTAGTCGATGAGGCGCTTCGCGATGTCCTCGGCCGTCACGCCGGCCTTCGTGAACGGGCGCACGTCGAGGATGAACTCGTGGGCGACGAGCCCGCCCGGCCCGCGGAACAGCACGTCGTAGTGCCCGTCGAGGCGCTTCGCCATGTAGTTGGCGTTCAGGATGGCGACGAGCGAGGCGCGGCGGAGGCCGTCCGGCCCCATCATGGCGATGTAGGCCCACGAGATGAGCAGGATGAGGGCGCTCCCGAACGGCGCCGCCGCGACGGGTCCGATGGCTTCCTCGCCACCCGTTTCACAGAGCGGGTGGCCCGGCAGGAACGGGGCGAGGGCCGCGGTGCAGGCGATCGGACCCATGCCCGGCCCGCCCCCACCGTGCGGGATCGCGAACGTCTTGTGCAGGTTGAGGTGGCACACGTCCATCCCGAAGTCGCCCGGCCGGCACAGGCCGACCTGCGCGTTGAGGTTGGCCCCGTCCATGTAAACGAGTCCGCCTGCGGCGTGGACGACGTCCGCGATCTCGCGGATCGTCGGCTCGAAGACGCCGTGGGTGGACGGGTACGTGATCATGAGCGCCGCGAGGCGGTCCGCGTGCTGCTCGGCCTTGGCCCGGAGGTCGTCCACGTCCACCTCGCCGGCCTCGGTGACCTTCACCGCCACGACGTCCATGCCGGCCATGACGGCCGAGGCGGGGTTCGTGCCGTGCGCGCTCGTCGGGATGAGGCACACGGTGCGCTGCGTGTCGCCGCGCGAGAGGTGGTACGCGCGGATCGTGAGCAGGCCAGCGTACTCGCCCATCGCGCCCGAGTTGGGCTGGAGCGAGACGGCCGCGAAGCCCGTGATCTCGGCGATCCACGCGCCGAGCGCCTCGATCATCTGCGTGTAGCCGGACGTCTGCGTGGGCGGCGCGAAGGGGTGGACGCCCGCCCAGCCCGGCATCGTGACGGGCATCATCTCGGCCGCCGCGTTGAGCTTCATCGTGCAGCTCCCGAGCGCGATCATCGAGTGCGCGAGCGAGAGGTCCTTGTTTTCGAGGCGCTTCAGGAAGCGCATCATCTCGGTCTCCGAGCGGTGGCTGTGGAAGACCGGGTGGTCCAAGTAGCCGGTCGTGCGCGGCATGGCCCCGCCGTAGGCTGCCGGCTCGAACGCGCCGTCCCAGTCCGCCCCGAACGCCCGCGCGACCGCGGCGAGGTCGGCGGGCGTGACGGTCTCGTCGAGCGCGACGCCGACCGCGTCCTCGAACGCGCGAAGGTTGACGTTCTCGGCCCGCGCCGCCTCGACGACGGTCGCGGCGCTGCACCCGGCCGGGCGCACGCGCAGCGTGTCGAAGGTGTCGCCGTGGACGACCTCGTGGCCGGCACCGCTCAGGGCGGCGGCGAGCGCCTGCGCTGCGCCGTGGACGTACTCGGCGATGGCCTTGAGTCCTTCGGGGCCGTGGTAGACGGCGTAGAAGGCGGCCATGTTGGCGAGCAGCGCCTGGGCCGTGCAGATGTTGGACGTCGCCTTCTCGCGGCGGATGTGCTGCTCGCGCGTCTGGAGCGCCATCCGGAGCGCGGTGTTGCCGTGGCGGTCCTTCGAGACGCCGATGATGCGGCCGGGGAGCTGGCGCTTGAAGGCGTCTGCCGTGGCGAAGAACGCGGCGTGCGGGCCGCCGTTGCCGAGCGGGACGCCGAAGCGCTGGCTGTTGCCGAGCGCGACGTCCGCGCCCCACACACCCGGCGCCTCGAGGACGGTCAGCGCGAGCAGGTCGGTCGCTGCCGCGACGTACGCGCCGGCGGCGTGCGCGCGCTCGGCGAGGCCGCGGTAGTCGACAATCTCGCCGTCGGTGGCGGGGTACTGGACGAGCACGCCGATGGTGTCCGCGCCAGGCGCGAAGTCCGCCGCGTCCACGGTCTCGACGGCGATCCCGAGCGGCTCGGCGCGCATCCGGACGACCGCGACGGTCTGCGGGTGGACGCGCGCGTCGACGGCGAACGTCTTGCGGGTGCCGCGCTGGGCGCCGACGAAGAGCGACATCGCCTCGGCGGCGGCCGTCGCCTCGTCGAGGAGCGACGCGTTGGCGACGGGCAGGCCCGTGAGGTCCGTCACGACCGTCTGGAACGTCAGGAGGGCTTCGAGGCGGCCCTGGGCGATCTCGGCCTGGTAGGGCGTGTACTGCGTGTACCAGCCCGGATTCTCGAGCACGTTGCGCTGGATGACCGGCGGCGTGAACGTCCCGGCATAGCCCATGCCGAGGAACGAGCGCGCGGGCGTGTTCTCGCCGGCGAGCGCGGCAGCGCGGGCGAGCAACTCGGGCTCAGACAACGCCTCGGGCAGGTCGAGGCGCGCGCGCGTGCGGATGGAGTCGGGCACGGCCGCGTCGGCGAGCGCGTCGAGGCTGTCGAGCCCGAGCGCTGCGAGCATGGCCGCCGTGTCGGCCGGGCTCGGCCCGAGGTGGCGCTCGGCAAAGCGGTCGGGGTGGGCGGTGCGGGCGAGAACCGTTTCCATGATGCGGCGTGTGGTTGACAGGTTGAATCTCGCGTCGCGCGGCAGTGATCCGGGCGGAGAGGATCCAGGCGGAGAGAGCGCAGGAGCGACGGAACGCAGGCCTCTCAGCCGTCCTTCTCAAATCGGCGGAGCGTGACGAGGGCGTTGCGCGCCGCCTCCTGTTCGGCCTCCTTCTTGGACTTCGCCGCGCCCTGTCCGCAGTCCACTCCGTCCACGACCGCGGCGACGGTGAAGCGGCGGTCGTGGCTCGGTCCCTCCTCGCCGACGACGGCGTAGACGGGTTGGGCGAGGCCGCGGCTCTGGACGAGCTCCAGCAGCCGGCTCTTGTGGTTGCTCCGGTCCTGCGCGGCGTCCTGCACGCTCGCGTGCTCGTCGAGCACGCGGAGGACGAACCGGCGCGCGCTGGCGAAGCCGAGGTC
>JANPJI010000200.1:0-4593 GCA_031425425.1 Rubricoccaceae bacterium | reverse complement strand
GACGTTTCGACGTCGCCGCCGTCCGGGCCGGAGCTCCGCGCCGTGACGGTCGCGTAGTTGCCCGGCGGCAGCGGGTTGCCGGACGTCAGCACGACGGCCGTGCGGCCGTCGGCGGTCGTCGCGCCGGAGCCGCCGATGATGCCGCCGTTGGTCGTGAAGTAGACCTGCGTTCCGGGCTGAACGGGGTTTCCGTAGCGGTCGCCGACGATGGCCTGGATCTCGTTGGTCAGCCCGGCATAGGCGGCCCCGGCAAAGTTGCGCCGGGTGGGCGCGATCGTGAAGTGCCCCTGGTCCGGGAAGCCGCCGTGGATGACGAGCGTGATGGGCTGCGAGCGGACATCGCGCCCGCCGACGGTCGCGCGCGTCTCGATCTGGACGACGCCGGCGCGTGTGCCGCTCGTGAGCGTCACGACGGCCTCGCCGTCCTCGTTGGTGCGGGCCGTCTCCGGCGCGGCCGGGCTGAGGAACTCGCCCCCGCCGGGGCCCTGGATGATCGAGACCGCGATGTCGATCGCGTGCGCTGCGTCGACCGGGTTGCCGTCGGCGTCGTACGCGATGAATGTCAGGCGGGCCGTCTCGACGGAGCCGGTGCCGGTCACGCCGACACTCTGCGACGACCGCGGCGCGAGCGTGATCGACGCCGCCGGGCCCGACGTGCCGTCGCCGGCCTCGCTCGGGCGCAGCGACAGCGCCGGCACGGTCAGCGTCTGCCCGGGCTCGACGGTCACCGAGACCGTGTCGGCGGTATAGCCGGTCTTGAACGCGATGATGCGGACCGTTTCGAGCGTGTCGACCTCGAACGAGGCCTCGTAGCCGCCGGTCGAGTCGGAGGCCTGCTCGATGCCCATCGAGAGGACTTGGACCGTCGCACCGACGAGCGCACGGTTCGACGACGCGTTGACGACCTGGCCGGTCAGGGTGACGGTGTTGGCGCTGCCCGCCGAGTCGCACCCGGCCAGCAGCAGGGCCAGGAGCAGAACGACGGGGGACGCGGTGCAGGCTCGAAGGGACATGGAGCGTCGGGGCGAGGGAGGGACGGGGCGATCCCGTCGGTGGACGTGCGGGACAGGTCTGTCCATCGCCCTCGTCCTATCAGCCGACGCCCCTGCACCCTTAAATCGCGCCGGGCGCGCCGACCGCCGGTGCCTCCGCGATGGCCGCCCGCAGGGCGTCCGGGACAGGCACCGGCCGTCCCGTCGCGACGTCGACCCAGACGAGCGTCGCCTCACCCTCGGCACAGATGGCGCTGTCGCCGTCAAGGGAGACGGAGAACCGCGTCTTGAGCGACGAGCGCCCCGGTGCCTCGAACGTCGTCGCGACGACCGCGACGCCGGTCCGCAGGATGGGTCGCCGGAAGACGAGGCTCGCCGCGGCGAGGACCGGTGCCTGCGCCCCGGCCCACCCGCCAGGCAGGAGCGCATCCAGTGCCTCGGTCCGGCCCTGCTCGCAGAGCGTGAGGTAGACCGCGTTGTTGACGTGCCCGAGCGCGTCGAGGTCGGACCAGCGGAGCGGGACGTAGGACGTGTGGGTCATCAGGGTCAGAAAGGGTTGCCGCCGGTGCCAGCGTTCGCCGTCGACGCCAGCGTTCTCTCAAGGGCACAGCATGCTGTGCCCCTGCCGACCACGATACCACGACACCGCGCCTGTCCGCAGTGCCCGTGCCGGCCGCGAACCGCGTCCGCCGGCTCGCGCGAGGCGTCAAAATCGGGGGAAGCGCGCCGGGGCCGGCAACACGTCCGCCCGCCACCGTGTTGTGCCCGACCCGCCACCCCGCCTCGAATGCGCCCGACCGTCGTCCTCGCCCTCGTCCTCGTCCTCGCCGGGTGCTCGGCCCAGCAGCGCGCCGCGACGCGGCCCGCCCCCGCGACGGCCACTGGCGCGGCGGACGCTGCCGCGGACTCGCTCCGGTTCCCCGGCGAGACGCACCTCCGCAACATCCGCCAGCTCACGTTCGGCGGCAACAACGCCGAGGCGTACTGGAGCCCGGACAGCCGCCAGCTCATCTTCCAGAGCGACTGGGCCGCGCTCAACCCGCAGGGCTGCGACCAGCAGTTCGTCATGAACGCCGACGGCTCGCCGCTCGCCGGGGCCGCGCTCTCGGGCGGCCCGGCGCAGAACCGCTACCGCCTCGCCTCGACCGGCCAGGGCCGGACGACCTGCGGCTACTTCCTCCCCGCCGGCGGCCCGCTCGGCGGGCGCGTCCTCTACGCCTCGACGCACGCCGGCGACCGCGCCTGCCCGCCCTCGCAGGCGAGAGCGTCCGGCCGCTACGTGTGGGACATCTTCGAGACGTTCGACATCTACTCGGCCCGGCCCGACGGCTCCGACGTGCGCCCGCTCGTCGAGGGCCCCGGCTACGACGCCGAGGGAACCGTCAGCCCGGACGGCCGCTTCATGATCTTCACGTCGACGCGCTCGGGCGACCTCGAGTTGTGGCGCCTCGAACTCGCCACCGGTGCCCTCCTCCAGCTCACCGACACGCCGGGCTACGACGGTGGGGCCTTCTTCTCGCCCGACTCGCGGCAGATCGTCTGGCGCGCCTCACGCCCGACCGGCGACGCGCTCGCCGAGTACCGGACGCTGCTCGTCCAGAACATGATCGAGCCCGGCGCGCTCAACCTGTTCGTCGCCAACGCCGACGGCTCCGAGGCGCGGCAGGTGACGGACATGCCGGGGGCCAACTGGGCCCCCTACTTCCACCCGAACGGCCGCCAGATCGTCTTCGCGACCAACCAGCGCTCCGTCACCGAGGGCACCGGCGGCCGCACGTTCGACCTTTACCGCGTCGATACGGACGGGACGAACCTCGAGCGGCTCTCGTTCTCGAACACGTTCGACGCCTTCCCCATGTTCTCGCCCGACGGCACGAAGCTCGTCTTCGCAAGCAACCGCCGCGCCGACCGCGCGCCGTCCCGCGAAACCAACATCTTCGTCGCGGACTGGGTAGAATGAGGCGATGGGGGATGCGGGATGGGCAGACGGTCGCTCTGCTCATCCCGCATCCCCCATCCCCTTCAGTAGTGCTTGTAACCCGCGGCGTGGAGCGGGGCGGAGCGACCGTCGGGGAGGTGCAGCAGGACGCCCGCCTCGGGCTCGACGATGCGCCCGACGACGGCGACCGTCCCCTCGGGCAGGCGCGCCACGTCCGCCTCGGCGAAGGCCGCGAGCAGCTCGTAGTCCTCGCCGCCGTAGAGCGCGTAGGCGTCGGCCCGCGTCTCGAAGCGCTCCGCGGCGCGGAACGTCTGCACGTGGACCGGCAGCAGGCCGGCCTCGATCACCGCGCCCACGGCCGAGGCCTGGCAGATGTGGTGGACCTCGCTCGCGAGCCCGTCCGAGACGTCGATGAGTGCGTGCGGGCGGACGCCCGCCTCGCGCCACGCGCGGATGCGGTCCAGCCGCGCCTGGGGCATGAGCTGCCGCTCGACGGCGTACGAGAACGCCTGGAGGCCGCCCTCCGGAGCGCCGCCGCCGCCGGGGGGCGCGTCCTTGCCCGCGAGGAGCACTTGGAGCCCGGCCGCTGCCGCGCCGAGGTCGCCGGTGACGCACAGCACGTCGCCGATCTGCGCGCCGCGGCGGTACACGACGTCCGCCTCGGCCGCCTCGCCGATGACCGTCACCGTGACCGTGAGCCGCGCCGAGGCGGTCGTGTCGCCGCCGACGACGGTCAGGCCGTACGCCGCGCACGCGGCGTCGATGCCGTCGTAGAGCGTCTCGGCCCCTTCCACGGAGACGTTGTTGGGCAGGCCCAGGGCGACCGTCGCCCAGAGCGGGTCCGCGTTCATCGCCACGACGTCGCTCACGGCCGTCGCGACGGCCTTCCACCCGATCATGCCCAGCGGCGCGTACGCCCGGTCGAAGTGGACGCCCTCGACGAGCGCGTCCGTCGTGACGACCTGCACGCGCCCGGGCGCGACGGTGTAGACGGCGCAGTCGTCGCCGATGCCCTCAACGAGCGCAGCGGGCCGCGGCGTCTTGAGGCGCGCCGCCATGCGGTCGATCAGGCCGAACTCGCCGACGTCCTGGACCGGCGTGAAGTCGGGTACGTCGTCGTGCCGGGGGGCGTCGGGGGATTCCACGGTCGTCAGGGAAGGGTGAGGGAGCCCTGGAACGCGGGCCGCGAGGCCCCGCTGACGGCCGGGAGGCCCGTTCGGATTCCGCCGGCCCACTCGTGCGCGAGAAGCGCAAACAGGACGGCCTCCTTGGCGTCGGGGTCGAGGCCGTACGCGGCGGTTGTTTCGAGCGGGACCGGTGCGAGGGCAGCCGCGAGCGCCCGCATCAGGGCCGGGTTGCGGACGCCCCCGCCGGAGGCGATCACGCGGTCCGGAGCGCACACGCGTCGGATCGCCTCGACGACCGTCCGCGCGGTGAGGGCGATGGCTGTCGCGAGCTGGTCTTCGGGACGTGCCGGGCCGTCGGCGACGAACCGGTCCACGTAGGCGGCCCCGAAGTGCTCGCGGCCGGTCGACTTGGGCGGGGGCGCGGCGAAGAACGGGTCGGCGAGGAGGCGCGCGAGGAGCGCCTCGTCGGGTGTGCCCGCCGCGGCGAGCGCGCCGTCCACGTCGACGGGGCGGCCGGTGAAGTGCCGCGCGAGGG
>JANPJI010000199.1:0-9419 GCA_031425425.1 Rubricoccaceae bacterium | reverse complement strand
CGCCCTCGCCCAGGGGCAGGTCGTCACCGCGTTCGTCGACGTCACGTCGGGGCCGACCTTCTTCCTGTTCGGCGTCTCGCCGGGGACGTTCGACGGCGGCGACGCCTACGCCTCGACGACGGGCGGCCCGGCCGGTGCGCGGCTCTTCGCCGGCCTCGACGTCCGCTTCTCGGCCTTCATCGGCACGGGCGGCGGGGTCGCCGGGGAGGACGCTCCCGGCGGGGCCCGCATCGGGCCGGTCGCACCGAACCCGGCGGCTGGCCCGGCGCGCCTGTCGCTCCGCCTCGACGCCCCGCAGGCCGTCCGCGCCGTCGTCGCGGACGCGCTCGGCCGGACGGTGGCCGTGCTCTACGACGGCCCCCTCGCAGCCGGGATCGACGTCGTGCTCCGGGTGGACACGGCGCGCCTCGCGCCGGGGATGTACGTCGTTCGCGTCGTCGGCGAGACGTTCGCGGCGACGCGCCGGCTGACCGTCGCCCGGTAGGGTCCTGCGGTCTCCCGCCCGCGCCTCCGTAGCTTCGCGCGTCCCCCGCCGGTGCTGCTGTGCGTCCGCCTGCTCCCTCCACGGCCTCCATGCCGCGCCGTGCCGCGCGCGCTGCGGCATGAGCGAGCCTCCGCTGCACGCCGCGCCGGGCACCGCCGACGCGACGCCGGCCCCAGGTGAACCCGGACCTGACCCCGCCCCCGCTGACCCCGAGGAGGCTGTCGCCGGGGCCGACGCCGAGATCGCGGCCGTGGACGACGCGCGCGCCGCGGGAGGCAAAAGCGCGGCCGTCCTCGTGGCGGCGGGCATCTTCCTGAGCCGCGTCATCGGGCTCGTCCGCGAGCGCGCGATCAGCTACTTCTTCGGCCTCGGGCCGCACGCCGACGTGCTGCGGGTCGCGTTCAAGACGCCCAACTTCCTCCAGAACCTGCTCGGCGAGGGGACCGTCTCGGCGGCCTTCATCCCGATCTACAGCCGGATGCTCCAGGAGGGCCGCCCCGAGGCGGCGGGCCGCTTCGCCGGAGCCGTTCTGGGCCTGCTCACGGCCCTCGTCGCGGTCTGCGTCGCCGCCGGGATGCTGCTCGCGCGGCCCCTCCTCGCCATTCTCCAGCCGGGCTGGCTCGGCGACGCCGCCCGCGTCGCGGCGGGCACGGCGGACGTGGACCGGTTCGCGCTCGTCGTCCAGACGGTCAAGTACACCTTCCCGATGGCCGGCGTGCTCGTGCTGTTCGCGTGGGCGCTCGGCGTGATGAACAGCCACCGCCGCTTCTTCCTCCCGTACGTCGCGCCGACCGTCTGGAACGTGGCCATCATCGCGGGCATGGCGTGGGCCGCGATCGCGCTCTTCGGCACACCGACCGCCATCGGGCAGCTCACCGCCGTGCCGGTGGCCGCCGCGGACCGCATCCTGTTTGCGGCCCTCGCGGGGGCGCTCGTCGGAGGCGTGCTCCAGTTCGCAGTCCTTCTGCCCGGCGTCGCCCGCGAGATGCGCGGCTTCCGGCTGTCGCTCTCGCCCGACGTCGAGGGCGTGCGCGAGTCGTTCAAGGCCTTCGTGCCGGTCGTGCTCGGCCGCGGGGCGTATCAGATCTCGGGCTACCTAGACCTGTTCCTGGCGGGCTTCCTCGCCGCGGGGGCCATCTCGGCGCTCACCCAGGCCCTCACGCTCTACGTGCTGCCCGTCTCGCTGTTCGGGATGAGCGTCGCGGCCAGCGAGTTGCCCGAGCTGAGCCGAATTCGTGCGGGCGGGGCGGACGCGCTCCTCGCGCGCATCCGGGCGTCGCTCGGCCAGATCCTCTACCCGATCGTCGCCGCGACGGTCGGCTACATCGGGTTCGGTGGCCTCGTCGTGGGCGCATTCTTCCAGACGGGCCAGTTCGGCGCGGCGGACACGGCGCTCGTCGCGGTCGTGCTCGCGGCGTACGCGCTCGGGCTCGTCGCGACGACCGCGTCGCGGCTGCTCCAGAACGCGTTCTACGCCCTCGGCGACACCAAGACGCCCGCGCGGCTCGCCGTGTGGCGGCTCGCGGTGGCGGCGTCCGTCGGGGCGGGCCTGATGCTGGTGCTGGAGCGGTACTCGGTCGAGGGCGTGCTGGGCGTGGCGTCGGCGGAGCCGCTGCGCCTCGGCGCCGTCGGCCTCGCCCTCGGCGCGTCTCTGGGCGCGTGGATCGAGCTGTGGGCGCTCGCACGGGCGCTGCGCGCGCAGGCGCCCGCCTTCCGGCTGCCAGTCCCGGAGGCGATGCGGATGCTCGGACTCGCCGGCCTGGCGTCGATCCCCGCCGCGATCGCGCAGGCGCTCCTGCCGGACGCTGCCCCGATTCTCGTCCGCGCGGCCGTCGTGCTGGGCCTCTTCGGGACGGCGTACCTCGGCCTCGGAGCCGCGTTCGGCTTCTCGGAGGGCGAGGCATGGACGGGCCGGCTCCTCCGGCGGCGGAAGGCGTAGGCCACGAGCCGGACGATCTCCGGGCCGGCCGTCGGCCTACCCGGCCTCGTTCGTCCCTGTGCTCCCGTGTCCCCCGGTGGGCCGGTCCGGCTCGTTTCTGGAGGGGAGCGTGACGGTGAACGTGGCTCCCGCACCCTCTACGCTCTCGACCTCCAGCGCCCCGCCGTGGCCGACGACGACGCCGTGCGAGAGCGAGAGGCCGAGCCCGGTCCCCTGCCCGGTCGGCTTCGTGGTGAAGAACGGCTCGAAGATCCGGGCGCGGAGGTCGGCCGGGACGCCCGGCCCGTTGTCCCCCACGGCGACCGTCACCGAGTCTCCCGTCCGGCGGGTACGGACCGTCACGACCGGCTCGAAGGGTGCCCCGTCGCCGCCCGCGGTCGCTCGGGCACGGACGGCGTCGAAGGCGTTCCCGAGGAGGTTCTGGAGGACCCGGGCGATTTCCTGCGGCACGCCGTCCACGTCCCCGACGGCCGGGTCGAGGTCGATCTCGACGGTACACTGGAACTGGCCGTCTCGCGCCCGCGCGCCGTGATAGACGAGGGCGACGTGCTCCTCGACGAGCGCGTTGAGCCCGAACGGCTGCCGCTGGCCGCCCTCTCCGCGCGCGTGGCCAAGCATCCCGCGGACGATCCCGTCGGCCCGGTGCCCGTGCTCGTGGATCTTCTGCGTGTTGGCCTCCAGGTCGACCAGCATCTCCTCGACCATCTCGCGGTCCCCGGTGTGGAACGCCTCGCGGAGGTCGGCGGCGAGGCCCACGTTCAACTGGGCGAAGTTGGTGACGAAGTTGAGCGGGTTCTTGATCTCGTGCGCGAGTCCGGCCGCGAGCCCGCCGAGGCTCGCGAGCTTCTCCTGCTGGACGAGCCGGGCCTGCGCGCCGCGCAGGCCGTCGAGCGACTGTTCCAGCGCCTCGCTCTTCTCCTCCAGAGCGACCGTTCGCTCGGCGACGAGGCCCTCCATCTGCGTCGCGTAGCGGCGGAGCGAGCCGGTCATCTGGTTGAACTCGGCCGTCAGCCGGCCGATCTCGTCGCGGACGCCGACCGTCACCTCGGAGCCCAGGTCGCCGTCGTTCACGCGGCGGACGCCGCCGAGGAGCCGACCCAGCGGGCGCGTGATGCTCGCGCGGAGGTAGAGCGGGAACGCGACGAGCACGACGAGCGCGAACACGAGCATCAGCGCGGCCAGGGGGGCCGCCCGCCGGTGCTCGGCCCGGAGGGCGACGCGGTACCTGTCCTCGACGAGCCCGGCGGCCGGCACCGCGCGCGGCGCGACGCCGAGCGCGCCGTACTCGACGGGCGTCCGGGGGCCGACGTGGAGCCCGCGCAGCCGCATCAGCTCGGGTGGGACAGACCCGTACCGGAACACGACCGACCCGCTCTCCTCCAGCACGAGCTGCGCCGTCGCCCGCGTCGTGCGCCCGTAGACCGGCACCTCGCGCCAGGTGACAGTCGCGCGGCCGGGCTCGCGGCGGACGTACACGCTCGCGTCGCCCGGCTGCAGGTCGGCCACGAGTGGCCCGACCCACGGGGTGCGGATGCCGTAGGCCGCGGCGAGGCTCGTGAGCTGGAACGTGCTCCCGAAGCTGACGAAGCCGTCGTCGTCGACGTACGCCTCGCGCCACCGCCGCCCGGCGAAGGGGAACGCGAAGCCGAGGCCCACGCGCACGCCCACGCCGTCGTGGAGCGCGAGCGGCGCGCCGATGGACGGATCGAGCGCACCGGGCGCGGGGGCGAGGCGGTACCCGCCAGCCCCGTCCGGCCGGAATCCCACGGCCTGCGGAGGCGGCGCGCCCCGCCACGCCGGAGTCGGGAGCGCGACGACAGCCCCCATCCCCAGCGCCGATAGCCCGACCGCGAGCGCGAACCCGACCACCTTCACCTGGAGCGTCGTCGGGAAGGGGACGGCGTTGGCGTAGACCGTCACGAACCCGAGCAGGAAGGTCGTCGTCGCGAACAGCGTCACCTGCCGCCACGCCAGCGGCCCGATCACGCCCGCGTCGCGGAGCACGAGGGCTGCGAGGGCGACGACGGCGCACGTCTCGATGAGCAGGAGCGCGCGGAAGGCGCGAGACTCGGCCGTCGGTGGGTGGACGAGCCGAGCCGCGAACGCCCCGCGACCGCGCGCGGCCGAGGCACCGCCCGGAGAGGCGTCCGGGGCCCGCCCGGCCCGTCGGAGCATCACGACGACGGTCCACAGGACGAGCGCGAGCAGGAACGGGGGCGTCACGAGAAGGCCCTGCCGGAGCGGGTTCAGGAGCGCGCCGGGCGGGAGCATCCCCCACACGAGATGCCCTGCGGCCTGTCCAGCCGCGGCGAGCCCGGTCCCCGTGAGCACGAGGCGCGACTCGCGCGGGTACGGGTCGCCGAGAAAGCGGTACGCGAAGCCCAGCATGGCCCACAGCGAGGCCAGCGGGCACACCAGCAGGAGCGCGTTGATGTGCACCGCCCACGGGCCGTCGGCCCCGGCCGCGAGGACGTTCACCGCGTGCCCCGCTGCCAGCCCCGACATCAGCGCGACGACCCAGCCCGTCCCGGGGGCCTTCTCCGGAAGGAGGGCGAACGTGCCCGCGATGAGCGCTGCCAGCAGGAGCAGGCTCAGGTCCGGGAGCGCGGCGGCGGCGACGTAGAACGGGCCCATCGGGCAGTGACCTCGACATGGGACGGGCAAAGTAGAGCGGCCGGCCTGCGTCGCCACCCATCCCGTTCCTGCTGGATTTATTTCGGTTGGCTCGTGCGAGACGGAGCCCGGAAAGGGCCTCGCGGGTGGTCTCGGCGATCGCCTCGGTGCGCCTCGGTCGGTCGGTCGGTGCGTCGCGGAGATCGAGGCGCTGCGGGGAGGCGAGGCCGGCGGAGTGGGCCCTCGCGGCGGTCGTTTCTTTCGACCGCCCCCTCCTGCATCTCTCGTGGCCGGATACCGCGGGCACCTCGCCGGTGCCACCGTCTTTTTCGCCGTCTACCTCAGCGGCCTCGCCCTGCTCTACTCCGTGGACCAGGCGTGGCGTCAGTTCTCCGACGTCGAGGTCGTCGCCATCCCGGCGGCCCTCTTCGGGCTGTGCCTCATGTTCGGGCTGTGGCCCGACGTCGACACCAACTCGAAGGGCCAGCAGCTCTTCTACGGCCTCTTCTTCGCCGTCGATGTGGTCCTCATCGCGACGCGGTACACGGCCGAGGCGGCGTACCTCGGCCTGTTCTGCCTGCTGCCCGTGCTCGGCCGGCACCGCGGGTGGACGCACACGTTCTGGGCGATGCTGCTCATCCCGAGCCCGCTGCTCGTGCTGCCGATTGTGCTCGCGCCGGAGCGGCCACTCGCCGGGCTCCCGTTCTACGGGGCCGCCGTCGTGGGCTACTTCTCGCACCTCGTCCTCGACGGGCTCGTGGTGAAGCTGCCCGGCAAGCGCCGCACGGGCTGGTCCTGATCAGCGCCGCCGCGCGAGCGCAGCGAGGACGGCCGCCGCGGCCATGCCCGCGCCGACGCGCCACGGGAGCGGGTCCGGGACCGGCGGCGGGAGCGACACCACGCCGCGCTCGTCCGCCTCGGCGGGCGCATCCACGTAGCGGCCCTCGACGGGCGGCAGAAGGTGCTGGGCGAACGTGTGGAGCGCATTGGCCGCGCCGGACGTGATGGCGCGGCCGTGGCCCGCGCCGACCGCCTCGGGGGCGAGGTCCGCCAGCGCGGCGACGCTCCGCAGCGCGGCGTCCCAGTCCGGCGTGAGCGGGGCCGGCGGGCGGTCGAACTGCCGCGGGAGGGTGACGAGGGCCGCCCACGAGTCGAGGTCCACCGTGGTGAGCGCGTCGCCGGCGAGCAGCGTCCGGTCCGACTCGCGGAAGAACGACGTGTGGCCGGCCGTGTGGCCCGGCGTGTGGACCCAGCGCCAGCCCGGCATCCCCGGGACGGTCCCGTCGTCGGGGAGGGGGCGGACGTGCCGGCCGAGGTCGACCCCGGCGTGCGAGAAGAACCGCGACAGGAAGGAGATGGCCCCGGGAATAGTCGGGTCCGGCGGGGCGTAGTCCGAGCGCCCGGTGAGGTACGGCAGCTCCAGCGGGTGCGCGTAGACGGGCACGCCCCACGCCTCGGCGAGCGCGAGCGCGCTCCCGGCGTGGTCGAAGTGGCCGTGCGTGAGCAGGATCGCCTCGGGCGGGCGGTCGCCGAACCGCGCTGCGGCCGCGGCGCGTGTCAGGGCCGACGTGTGCGGGAGGCCGGTGTCCACGAGCGCCCACGGGCCGCCGGGATCGCCCACCAGATACGCGTTGACGAACACGATGGGCAGCCGGGCCACGTCGGGGCGGACGGCTTCGAGGGGAGGGGCGAGCATGACGGGCGCAGAGAGAATGGACCGCTCCAACGCCGCGCTGCGCCGCACGTTCACCTCCCGGCGAGGCGCTCCCGCCTACCGCGCGCCGTCCGCGCTCCGCCTCCGCTCCGCCTCGGCGCGGAGCGTCGCTGCGACGTCCGGATAGTCCGCTGCGATGCGGTCGAACATGGCCGCTGTGAGCACATAGAGGTCGCTCGGCGTGACCGCCCGGACCGTCGCCGTGCGGGCGGCCGACGTCACGAGGGCGATCTCGCCGAAGAAGTCGCCGCCGTGGAGCAGGCGCAGGCGCACCCCGTCCGGCCCGAGCGCTTCGACAGTGCCGCGGGCGAGGAAGAACATCTCGTGGCCGCGGTCGCCGGCCCGGACGACCGTGTCGCCGGGGAGGCACACGAACGAGTGCATCTGGAGGGCCACGTCGCGGACGAACGCCTCGCCAGCCTCGCGGAACAGCGGCACGCCGAGTACGAGGTCGCGCCGGAGGTACAGCGCCACGTCCTCGCGGAGCGCGGGCGGCAACTCGGCCAGTGTCGCGTCCTCGTCCGACACCACGTGCTGCTCCCAGAGGTAGTCGAAGTAGTCCTGCACGCGCTGCTGGAGCGGCCGCGGCAGCGCGCGGTAGTGCATGAACGCGCTCAGGCGCTCGCGCTGCTGGAGGTGCGCCGAGCGCAGCGGGTCCAGGTTGCTCAGCATCGACGCGATGTTGCCGATCAGGAACGCGTACACGCCCGCCCCGAGGAGCATCACGCCGATGGCGTAGGCCTTCTGCGGGGCCGTCGTGGGCGTGATGTCGCCGTAGCCGACCGTCGTGACGGTCATCACGGCCCAGTAGAACGAGTCGAGGTAGCGATTTTCGGAGCTGGCGACGCCGCCGAGCGCCACGAACCCGCACGCGATCGCGTGGACGGCCAGCGCCAGCCCGTACAGGAACGACGACAGCCGCAGCCGCGCCGCGAGCCCGGCGTGGTGCCGGCTCACCGACCGCATCCCGCCGACGACGCGGAACAGTTTGAGCACGCGCAGCAGCAGAAACGCCTCCGGCGCACCTAGGGCGACGAACGGGACGGCTGCGAGCGTGTCCACCCCGACGAGCGCCCACGCGACGGCCTGCCGGCGACCCGTGTGACGGCGCGCCCACCACGCCCGGATCGCCACGTCGAGGCTGAAGACGACCGTGAACGCGACCTCGGCGGCCCGAAGGTCGTCGGCCGTCACGACGTCGTGTAGCAGCGCGAGCGGGACGATGACCGCCGCCGCGGTCGCGGCGAGGGCCACGACGCCTTCCCATGCGACGGTGGCGACGACAGCCGGGGCAGGAGTGGAAAGGCGCACTGCGGAAGAGGCTGGAGGCTGGAGAGGACGGTCGGCCCGCCCCCTCCAAACTCGCCTCTACCGACGACGACGACGCGGGTACTCGTCGTCGGTGTCGTCGTCATCGTCGGGGCGAAACGAGCCGAGGCCCGACAGGACCGACCCGACCATGTCCGAGTACGACGCGCCCCGCGCCAGGGCGTCCTTGCCGAGGAGGGAGTGCTGGTGCAGCGCTTCGAGCGCGAGCTCCATCATGGACAGCGCCGCTGCGGCGCTCGCCGGGTCCGCGCCCGGGCGCGTGTGGTCCGCGACGAGCGTCCGCAGCCCGTCCACGCTCTCGAGGGCGGCAGCGTAGGCCGCCTGCGGCATCTCGGCGTCGAGCACGAGCGCGTTGCCGCGCGAGAACCACCGCAGGATGTCGCCGTAGGCCGCGCGGCCCGCCTCCTTGTCCGCCGGGTCCGGCAGGACCGTCTTGACGATCGTCGCCGTGGCCTTGCCGATGAGCGCCCGCGCGACGTTCGACGCGCCCTCCTGCTCGCCCTCGTAGACGAGCTCGACCTTGCCCGTGACGGCCGGCTCGATGGCCTGGAGGTCGCTGGCCCGCACCGTCGTCTCCGTCTCGCCGTTGACGAGCGCGCGGCGCTCGGCGGCCGAGACGAGGTCTTCGAGGGCCGCCCGCGTGAGCCGCGCCGAGACGCCGGACTTCTGGTCCACGTACTCGCTCTGGCGCGCCTCGAAGGCCACCTGCTCGACGATCTCGCGGAAGACGTGCGGCACGTGGACCCTCACCGCCGCCTCGCCCTGGCCGTTCGCGCGGTCGCTCCAGGCCTCCTGCCGCGTGATCTCGACGCCGATGCCGAGGTCCTTGGGGTAGTGCGTGAGGATCTGCGAGTCGATGCGGTCCTTGAGCGGCGTGATGATCGAGCCGCGGTTGGTGTAGTCCTCGGGGTTGGCCGTGAACACCATCAGGACATCGATCGGGATGCGGACGTTGAAGCCGCGGATCTGGATGTCCTGCTCCTCCATGATGTTCAGGAGCCCCACCTGGATGCGTGGCTGGAGGTCCGGCAACTCGTTGATGGCGAAGATGCCGCGGTGCGTCCGCGGGATGATCCCGAAGTGGATCACCTCCTCGTCGGCGTAGGTGAGCTTGCGCGTGGCGGCCTTGATGGGGTCGATGTCGCCGATGAGGTCCGCGATGGACGTGTCCGGCGTGGCGAGCTTCTCGCCGTAGCGCGCGTCGCGGTGGAGCCAGGCCACGGGCATGTCGTCGCCGTGCTCGGCGACGAGGTCGCGGGCGAACTTGGAGACGGGGTCGAGCGGGTCGTCGTGGATCTCGGAGCCGGCCACCTCGGGGACCCACTCGTCGAGCAGGCGCG